>NZ_JAIEME010000035.1 GCF_019752415.1 Nitrosomonas sp. | reverse complement strand
TGCATAACTTCTAAATGTGTTGTAAGCCTTACGGAAAGAAACCTGTAAGCGACTATTCGATTTCCGGCAATAAAATAACATTTCACAAGAGCCATTTTCTTTGAAAAATGGAGCGGGAAACGAGGCTCGAACTCGCGACCCCAACCTTGGCAAGGTTGTGCTCTACCACTGAGCTATTCCCGCAATATGAAGTTGCTGTGCGACTGGTATCACTTCAGAAACGAAGGGTGGATTATAGAGATGCTGTACGTTTTGTCAAGAAAATGCAGATTGCGATTGTTTGGCTTAGATCGAATTTTGGCGGGTAATCGATTCGTTTGGATGATTGTGTATGTATTTCTAGCACTGGATTGCTACAGTTTTAGTTGTAACAAGTGGAAGACATTTGTCAATAAAGCATCCCGCCGCAAGCAGCGAGGTATTACTTGCGCTCTTCAATCTGCTGGATTTTAACCGACTTTCTCCCCAAGGGGCGTGGAATTGAGCCTGTAGAGATAAAATGCTCTATCATAAGCATCATCAGATGATCTGTAACCAATTTGCCGTAATAGTCGCCTAGGATCAGATTAAAACGTGCAGAAATAGCAATATTAGCCTGTTCTTTTGTTTCACTTGTTGCATGATTGTCTGTTCGCCAATGAAGATACTGGTTAACTTGCTATTCCCCGTGGTCTTGCCGCGGGGATAGGTGCAGGGTACGCGAAGCAAATTTATTGTGTATTTACTTAAGCTAATGATCCGAAACGCTTCACTGTGCTTGTGCCGTATCATTGACGCTACTCTGCTGTTTGGGAAACAAATCAAGGCGGCGTGGTTTGATAAATACTTCATCGCCTTTTATCAGTTGTAACTCACGAAAACGTTCCTTACTGATTTCAACTTGAATCGGGGTTTTGTCTGCATCGTCGATGCGCATTACCTCCAATCGCACGATCGGACCCACGGAAAGAACGTGAACGACACGGGCTGCCAATGCCGCTTCACCATTCTGCGTGCGTTCAACTTCGATCTCATGGGGGCGAACGTAGGCGACTGCCGTGAGTTCGTCAGCTTCCGCGTGCTCTGGTACGTCCACTTCGATGTCACCAATCCAGGCGCGTCCACGATGCAGACGACTATGAAACAAATTCACATTGCCGAGAAACTCATACACGAAGGGACTGGCGGGTTGCTCATACACCTCATCCGGGGTGCCGATTTGTTCAATCCGGCCTTCATTCATGACAACGACCCGATCGGCGACTTCGAGTGCTTCTTCCTGATCATGCGTCACGAACACACTGGTGATATGCATATCATCGTGCAATCTGCGCAACCAGGAACGCAATTCCTTGCGTACCTTAGCATCCAATGCGCCAAAAGGTTCATCCAGCAATAACACTTTGGGTTCTACCGCCAGTGCTCGTGCCAACGCAATACGTTGACGTTGACCGCCTGAGAGCTGATGGGGATAGCGATCTGCCAGCCAATCCAGCTGCACGAGATGTAATAATTTCATAACCCGATCACGGATTTCCGTTTCAGAAGGACGAAATTTCTTGGGGCGCACGCGCAAGCCAAAAGCAACATTTTCGAAAATAGTCATGTTGCGAAACAATGCATAGTGCTGGAATACGAAACCAACTTGACGTTCACGGACATGTTGATCGGTGGCATCCTCACCGTGGAATAGCACTTGACCGCTATCGGCTGTTTCAAGTCCGGCGATCACACGCAGTAACGTGGTTTTTCCCGAGCCGGAAGGCCCCAGCAATGCCAGCAATTCACCGGAGTGTACTTGCAGGTTGACATCATGCAGCGCAGTGAAGGTGCCAAATTGTTTTGAGAGATTAAGGACTTCAATGCTCATTCGTGACCTCTTGATTTTTGATGTTGTTTGTTGCGGAATTCGATCAGTGTTTTTAATGCCAGCGTCACCAATGCCAGCAGTGCCAGCAATGAGGCCACTGCAAAGGCGGCTGCAAAGTTGTATTCGTTGTAGAGAATTTCGACATGTAGCGGCATCGTATTGGTACTGCCGCGAATATGCCCTGATACCACCGATACCGCGCCAAACTCTCCCATCGCCCGGGCATTACACAAGATTGCACCGTACAGCAGTCCCCATTTGATATTGGGTAACGTAATTTGATAAAAGGTTTGCCAACCGCTTGCTCCCAGCACCACGGCCGCTTCTTCTTCTTCAGTGCCTTGCGCTTGCATCAGTGGAATCAACTCACGCGCGATAAACGGCACCGTCACAAAAACAGTTGCCAGCACGATACCGGGAACAGCAAAAATAATTTTCATGTCATGCTCTGCCAACCAAGGCCCCAACCATCCTTGCAGGCCAAAGACAAGCACATAAATCAACCCTGAAACCACCGGAGATACGGAGAAAGGCAAATCGATCAGCGTGATCAATAGGTTTTTGCCGCGAAATTCAAACTTGGCGATCGCCCAAGCCGCGGCAACACCGAACACCAGATTCAACGGCACCGCGATAGCCGCTACGGTCAGTGTCAATTTGATGGCGGAAACCGCATCAGGGTCGGTGATTGCAGCAAAATAAACTTCTGCGCCTTTTTTGAATGCTTCATAAAAAACCGAAATCAGTGGAATGAAAAGAAATAGCGTTAGAAACGCTAGTGCCAATCCAATCAAGGACCGGCGTACCCAGGCGGGCTCTTGTGTGGCTCGTTGCCTAAAAGTTTCACCGGATGCGGGAAATGTAATCGTGGACATAGTTGTTCTCAGGTAATAGTACTGCGGCGACGGCTCCACCATTGCAGCAGATTAATGATCAGTAACAAAATAAAAGAAATCACCAGCATCACCACCGACAATGCCGTGGCGCCTGCATAATCATATTGTTCCAGTTTGGTGACAATCAGTAGCGGGGTGATTTCGGAGATCATCGGCATGTTACCGGCAATGAAAATCACCGATCCGTACTCGCCAATCGCACGTGCAAAAGCCAGTGCGAAACCGGTCATCAATGCAGGAAAAATCGCCGGAAAAATTACCCGGGTAAACGTTTGCCAGCGATTGGCGCCGAGTGTCGCTGCCGCTTCCTCCAACTCGGACTCGATATCCTCAAGTACCGGTTGCACGGTACGCACTACGAATGGCAGGCCGATAAAAGTCAATGCCACAAAAATACCGATCGGCGTGAAAGCCACCTTGATGCCAAGCGGTTCCAGAAACTGGCCAATCCAGCCATTGCCTGCGTACAGCGCGGTCAACGCGATGCCGGCCACCGCAGTTGGCAGGGCAAAAGGAAGATCCACTAATGCGTCGACTAATTTTTTACCGGGAAAATGATAACGCACCAACACCCATGCCACTAACAGCCCAAATACCACATTGACGCATGCGGCGGCGAATGAAGCACCAAATGTTAGTCGGTACGAAGCGACGACTCGCGGCGTGGTGACAATGGACCAAAATTCCGGCCAGGTTAACTCGGCGGTACGGATAAACGCTGCCGAAAGCGGAATCAGTACGATTAAGCTCAGATACAGCAGGGTAAATCCCAGCGCCAGATTGAAGCCCGGCAGAATGCTGTGTTGTTTAAAGGTATTCAAATCTAACTCCTGTTAAATTCATTGTGTTCTTGTTTACACCTGTTTATGTGTTAATTTTCTGGAATAGGTAATAGTTCGATCATTCCAATTGCATGTGCCGGTTTACCGAGTAAATTTCCTTGCAGATAATCCGCGTCAGTCTGTCTGGCAGCAATTAATTGCTCGGGTGTTTCGATATCCCGAACCAATAAGCTTGCGCCAAAGCTATGTATGGTATCTGACAGTGGCGTAATTGCTTCATGCAATACCAGATCTCGTGCTTCAATACGTACGATATCCGGGTATAGACTCCCCAGTTCCGTCATCCAATCGCTACGTGTACCGGTGTAATTAGCCGCAATTTGATAGCCACGAGAACGATAGTTGGTGATGACATGCTGGAGCAGTTTCCAGTTGCGATTAACGATGGCTGGAATTTCGATGACTACTCGTGAGGTTTTTATACCAATCAAATCGAGAAAATTTTCAAATGCGCGACCGTGATCGTCTTTAACGCTTTCCAGAAGTCGCGGATGCACATCGACAAACAAACTGTCTACTTTGGAATTACTATTGAAATAGTAATTCAGCGCGTGAATTGCCCGGCATAACCGATCCAAATCAACCAGTTGTGCATCTTTTGATGCCAAGGAAAAAACCTGCCAAGGCCAAAGCGCGACTTCTCCGTTTGATAGGGAGCGGATATAGGCTGCGTGACCAATAGTTTTTCTCTGAGCGATACTAAAAATGGGTTGAAAAACACTGGTTAGTTCGCAATGATAGAAATGTCCGCTTATCCAGCCATTCTCAGCACGATTCAGAGAATAATCGGTCGCTGATTGGATCAGCTCAAATTCATCTCCAACAACGAAGGTATTGTTTGTTGATGCATTCATGGAACAACTCCCACTTAAGTTGATGTCGCTAGCGATAGATCAAACCAATTTTTTTGAATTGGCTTGATCTGTCATTTTTGTCTGCTGCCAATTAGACCCATTAATGGAATTTTTGAAATTGGCTTTTGGCTTCGCAAAAACTTCTACAACAACAATCCTCATCCGTTTGATGCGTATTCAACTTGTCTTTCAGCTCGTTGACAGAACGGTGGCAAAACATTAATGGGATACCGCCACGATTTGCTTTCTCTTTCACTGAATTGGCAAGGGAATGATTAACAAAGTCGCAAATAACAATAACTAACCGGGTTTCGTTTGGAATCTGCCGCTTGTTAAATCCTTTCTTGCGGCCGTTCCAATGCTCGACACGCGCATAGTTCTGGGTGGAAATGAGGTGTTTGAACGATGTCACATAATCCCCGCCGACAATTAGAACGCTCATGTTCAATCCTTTATAGGTTGTAGCGCACCGCGGTGCGCTACGTTGTTATTACTTCAAGTAAATCTGATCAAATGTGCCGCCATCCGCAAAGTGGATTTTGTGTGCATTCTTCCAGCCGCCAAAGGCATCGTCGATTTTGAATAGCTCAACCTTTGGAAACTTACCGGCATGTTTTTCAGCAACCTTCGGATTAGTAGGGCGATAGAAATGCTTGGCAACTATCTCCTGGCCTTCTTCGGAATAGAGATACTGAAGATAGGCTTCAGCGACTTGGCGTGTGCCTCTCTTATCAACCACTTTATCGACTACCGCTACTGGCGGTTCTGCAAGAATACTCAATGACGGAATTACAATTTCAAATTTGTCCGAACCATATTCCTTGAGTGCCAGAAAGGCTTCGTTTTCCCAGGAAATGAGCACATCCCCAACGGCGCGTTCCACAAACGTTGTGGTTGAACCGCGCGCGCCGGAATCGAGGACAGGTACATTTTTGTATAGGCTACTGACGAACTCTTGTACTTTGTCTTCACCATATTTCCGTTTGCCAAATTCCCATGCCGCCAGGAAATTCCACTGCGCGCCCCCGGAAGTTTTCGGATTGGGTGTGATTACAGCTACGCCAGGTCGAGCCAGATCATCCCAATCTTTAATCCCCTTGGGATTGCCTTTGCGTACCAGGAAAATGATTGTCGAGGTATACGGCGTGCTGTTGAGTGCTAATCGTTGTTGCCAATCCTCGGGAAGCAATTTGGCTTTCTCGGCGATGGCATTGATATCATTGGCCAAAGCCAGTGTCACAACATCTGCTTCCAAGCCGTCAATCACTGATCGCGCTTGTTTTCCTGAACCGCCATGCGATTGCTTAATTGCGACGGTTTCTTTGGTTTTCTCCTGCCAATGCTTGGCAAAAGCAGCATTAAATTCCTGGTAAAGCTCACGGGTTGGGTCATAAGAAACATTGAGCAGTGTTTTTTCTGCTAATACGTTGCTGCTAATTATCAAACTTGCCGTCAAGAAACTTGTTGTTAGCCATGTTTTAATTGTCATGATTTTTTCTCCAATAAGAAATTTAAGATTATTTACAAGAGACTGATTAATACTTCAAAGTACAAGAAGTCAGTGTTGCCTGAGCGCTGGTCGACGCAAGGGTGCGTGTTAGTAGTAGCGCAGGAATGTGCTGCGATACGGTTTTGTACGAATTCACCCGACGTAAAATGGGTATAGCCGAGGATAGTATTAATTCGTGGTGTGGGTTGATAGCGTATGCGTCCTTCCAATGCATGGCCACCGAAATTACCGCTTTGTCCAGTGCGATCCCGATTGAATCCAGGATCCTGGACGGTATTGCTGATGTTGCCGTCGAGAATATCGAACATGCGGTCGGTTTTGCTGGCCAGCCAATAGGCGCCATAACCTACCTCAAATCCTAGTTTCTGAGTCGGACTAATCTCAAACCTGAGTTTGGGTGCCTTCAGGTTCTCATAAACCACATAGTGATCGGCTGACCAAGGCCGTGCAAATCCAAAAAAGCGATCAAACCGGTTGTCAACATTGTCATTGGGATCTTTGTCACCGCTGGCGTAGCCGTAAAAAGCACTGAGGCGGGGTTTCCAAGCATGCTCAAAGCCGCGACCTACTTCGATGGTATATCCTTGTGCATCGACACGATTGGGGCCGGAATACCCTAGCTGGTGGTTGTAGCTGACATCGAAATCAAGAATGCTACCAGCCTTGCCGTAAACGCGGAACCCAGGCATATGAATTTGCCGATCCAGCCGATTGGTAGCTGTAAAACCATCGGGATTAGCCGTTTGTTTCTGACCATGGTAATACGCTTGAAAAGTAGCGATTTCAGACCACTTGCGCCAAGTGCCGATCCCTCCAAAAAACCATAAATGATCATTGGCCTTATCAAATTGGGTTTGCAGACGCAAAACGGGTTGCAAGCCAAACAGATCAAGCTCCCAATCATTGGCTTCGCGTCCCAGATTCAGGCGAAAGCCTTCAAACGTATTGGTGGTGTTGCGCCACTCGTTACGTGCGATAAAACGCCGGTCCGTTGTTTCATAAGCCATGCGTCCTACGCGAAATCTGATCGGACGGTCATTACCTCGATCATCGGCTCCGAGCGCTTTTTTGAAATGTAATTCACCGTAGGCATTGAGCAGGTCGTACTCATTCCTTTCTTGATCTGTGATGGCATGCTTATTGTTATAGACGCGGGAATCCTGAAACTCGACTGCGAAACGGAATGGATCCAAAATATCCTTGATCCCAATCCATGCACGATTTCGTAAAAAGAAGGGGTTATCCTCGCCACCTTCAATACGGCGTATATCATTATTGCGCCATTCATAACGTGTGCGGTGTTCGAGACCGACATCCAGCCAGGTAATATCTTTAAATCGCTCAACACCTATATCGCTTAATTGACGTACATAACGTGGCGGATCCGATTCAGGGTTGGTAGCATAGCTGTTGGAACGCTGGTGATAGCTGGTCGGTTTTTTTGCATCCGCCACTTTTGCTTCCGGTACAATGGCAGGCAATGATTTTTCCAGCTCAGATGGTTTAGCCTGCCCCGATGATTTATCGATTAATGGCTTGCCGGTATCAACTGAAGTTTGTTGGGATACCCGGACAATACTTGGGAGTATTGCTTGGGAATCTACAGACGATTTACTGTCTGAAGATGCCTTGGTTGGGCTGACTGTGAATGTGCTCAACGCTACAATGTGTAAAATAAACCAAATAAACTTCACTATATTCTCCTTAATGAACTTCCCGATATTCCGGTTGAGTCACTGCTGATTTTTTACTCTTTTACCACCAATTTTGTTGGCCGGTGTCATGTTGCTATTTGTGAAATGGGTTTGATCTTGAAGTGTCAGACCCAAAACTTATTCAACTATGATTTCGATGTTTTGCGTCCAGAACTGCTTTGACCCACACGAATTTTTTCCCGACATTCTATTTGTACAACTTTATTCTCGTGTATGACGACTTCAACCGATCCATATTCGATGCTGGCCACAGCGCGCAGAATTTCCTGAGCAACATCAATAGGTATCTTTTTGTCAGTATTCTTACCTGTCATAATTTCTGGATCCAAACCGGGGTTAATAACTATTTATACTTCCCAATGAAGTAGTGGATGTTAACGGAAGCGTAAGATAACAACTTTACGATATAAATAGAAATACTATTTATTGATTAATTTATAACTATAAGTTATAAAGAAATTGGATTCTGAATGTGCACCAGAACAACGCAATAATGAAATGATTCCAGTAGAATTAACACGTGAGATTATGAGAATATTCATAATCATTTGATTCTTTAGCTACCCGATCAGGATTTACTCCTGAAGTCTTCGGATTAACAATAATGCTCACTGAAACTTATTGACGGAGACGGAGACGGAGACGTAGATGAATAACATTAGGATAAATATGATTAGTTTAAGAAAATTTATATTCTCTGCTGCACTATCGGCTGTATTGGCTATCTCAGTTTCCGGGTGTTCTGTTTTTATGGCGGCAAAACAACCCGAAAAGAAAGATATCAGTCTATTAAAAGAAGGCGTATCGAGAGCTGTGCTGATCTCTGAATTTGGTGCCCCTGTAGTCAGTGAATATAAAAATGATAAAAGGTTTGAAATCTTCAAATTTGTGCAAGGGTATAGTACAGGCGCCAAGGCAGGCAGGGCTTTTTTTCATGGTGCAGCAAGTGTTGCTACGTTGGGATTGTGGGAGCTTGTTGGTACGCCTGCTGAAATAACGTTTAATGGCGATGAGATGGCCTTTCAAGTCAGTTATGATGAAAATGATCTGGTTGATGAAGTAAAGTTAATAACCAAAGAATAAATTGCGTATTGCGTTGAATGATTACAAGCCGTTTTGCAGTCCTGGTATACCGATGCGCTGTATATGGATAGCATTGTTCCCTTCTTCGTAAGCGAGCAATTTCCCTTCTTTTTGCCAGAGACGGAATGCCAAGGAGTAGGATAATACCCGAATTGGGTAGTCGCGCGGCAGCGTTTGTAGATAGGGCTGAATCGTAGTGAAATTGGTGGCGCCGTATTGCTGCATGATAAAGCGCAAACCGCCGTTGGCCGGGCCGATGTTATAGGCTAATAAACCCAGAAAGAGGTCGCCGTTCATTTCGGCTAGGTAGTGTTTGAATGTGGCTGCACCGACAAAGGCGTTGTGCCGGGGATTTTCCAGCGAGATTTTTTCAGTGCCCAGCCGTTTATGTGCTTGAACCAAGACTGTTTTCGGGACTTGGGTGATTTGGAATAAACCGCGCCCGCCGTCACTACTGTCTCTGGGTATGAATGACGATTCTGTTGCTGCGATGCCCTGTAATAGATTGACATCGACATTGAACGATCTGGCGGCATCTTCGATGGCTTGTTGATATTCTTGTGACCGGCTAATCATTTTTTGCAGTTGTGTTGAACTGTGCCTGCGATAAGCTGCATAGACTTGATGTGAGATTGTCACCCGGCTTGCTTCTTCCTTTCCGCCTACCAATGTACGGAAATTTCCGTAAGCCAGAGTGAATTGGTCATGGGTAACCAAAAAAGCGATTAGCAGGGCAAATGCAAGGGATAGGATCGGGGTCAATAACTCAGAATGGGACTGTAGCCATTTTCTCAGTTTCCACCAACCGATGAGAAAAACGCAGGCAACCAACACCAATGCTAACACGCCGATCGCGAACGGAAGTAGGCTGCTGAAAAAACTGGTGCCTGAGAACCGGCTTGCGGAATAGCCTAATAGCACGATGATGGCAGAAACCGCAATAATGCTCAAACCGAGGATCTCTAAGCTGATCAGCAATAAATTCCACTTGAATTCACCAACCTGCTTTTTTCTCAACCGTTTCTGTGGCTTATCTTTGCCAGAACGCACTGCTGCACTACGTCTTCGCCTGGGTTTAGGCTTTGTATTGTTGGACTCTGGGTTGTTGAGATGAGCCATCTTATCCATTGGCATAAGAATCGATACGTTTAATAAGTCAATAGAATCGTGACAGATTAACAAACATCTGTAGCGAAGTTCAAAGTATTTGTTGGATGTCCTCTCTCTTGGGCGTAAAACGATCTACGCCGTTTCCTAGGATAATACCTGCTGAAGCTAAGATTTTCTCATAATGTGACACGGACTGAAGTGGAACGACAGCTTAGAGTAATCTCAACCCAAAGCGAGTAACTGGGATAAGGGATATACACAACTACAAATTTCACATATGCTCATACCAATCAAATAATTGGGTACGAACCTGATGTTTAGCACGGAAATAATCGGTTAAACGACATTGATGGCATCTAAAAAAAGACTTCGCAATGTATCCAATTTTATTTTATCGTAATGATGAAAGCCTGGTTCAATAGGCTCATACAAGCAGTGATGTCTTTTATCAGATCGATAAAAGAGGAGGTTTTCGCAAGAAAACATGATTTGTACGGTTAATGAAAATTGATCGATCAGGTTCCTGTGGTATCAACCGAGGAGATAAAAAATGAAAGCGTTAGTTTCTTCCATTCGCCAGTTTGATTAAGGCAATGCAGTTTCCAATTTGCAGCAGGCACTCACTTCCTTAGGTTTTCTCATTTCGGATGATGAGTAGATTGCGTCTTTTTTGGTGATACAACTTCCTGCGCACTGAGGCGTTTTCAGGAGTCTTTTCAAATCCCCGCAACAGATAGCGTTAATGAGAACACTGCAAAAACTCTGAATGAGTTTCTGAGGATAAGCAACTGCGTTCTTGCAGAACCATTAATTAGAGTTTACACAGAAATTCAGCGATCAGATATGCGCTGCCAAGCAGGAATTCCGGTTTGAGATGACTTGGCGGGCATGACCAGGTCATGTTTCCCTTTTTTTTTAGAATGTAGAGATGGTTATCAGCGACTAATCACTGAATGTCTATGTTTTATTTTTGAATACCTAATTGGCTAATAATTTCTTTATTCATAACTTAACAAAGTAAATTGAAATAAATTTGCGTCGTTTAATTGCATCTTCACATTTTTAACCACTGTAGAAGCGTTGATCATGACGGATGGGATGTGCAATTGGCCATTCCCGCTCGAAAAAGTTGCGATATTCACAGGATTGCTTGGCAATGAAGTAACACTGGCGGGATCAAGCTCAAATACATAGGCTGGCTTATCTCCAATTAACAGTAACTTAACTGCTAATGCTTCGCCCGTTCCAATATCTACAGCAAAAGTTAGAGCGCTCTCACTAAATACACCAGTTGTATCGGTTACCTCTACTTGGTTAATTTGGACGAGGTTGTCAGTAGAAATTGATGAGTCGCTTGTACCTATCGTTGGTGTGGCAGTCAGGCTGCTGCTACCCAGGTTGGCTATTGGTAGTTTTTCAATGGCATCAAAGACGTTCATTCCATCAAAAATAATACGCCCGAATACCGTAAAGCCGCCATTCTGATTATCCAGATTCAGGGAATTATCTGCGAGATTGACAAACCATTGACTGGTTGCGCTGTTTGGATTGCCCGAAAGTTTCGCCATGGCAACAGTTCCGCGTGTATTGGAGATATTAAATTCATTGGTAATCGGGGCAAATGTATTAACGGGAGCGAGCGTTTTTCTAGTGGTACCATCAACGATCTTGAAGCCGCCGCCTTGAATAACAAATTTAGGAACACTGCGATGGAAGATTCCGTTTGTATAGGCGTCGCTATTGATGTAGTTGAGAAAGTTGGCTGTGGTAATTGGTGTTTGTGTTTCAAACAATTCGATACAGAATTGACCCATATTGGTATTAAAACAAGCGACTGAGTTAGCTTGGGTATTGTTTGCCAAAAAGAACAAGCCGACAAATAATGCTGTTTTATAAGATGTTGGAATAAGGCGCATAGTGATTGAGCGTGTAGTAAGAATAAAATTGGATTGTCTGATAGAACTTAAAGTGAAGCAATCGTTTTATGATTGATAAGTCTTAGTTTTGTTGTTTAAAGGTATCCTGTATTAGTCAGAAAACAGATCAATTACTCAGATTCAACTTGCGATTCCCCGTGGACTTGCCACGGAGTCGTTTATTGCCTTTCCTTCAGACTTATTTCTGGATTGGAATATACTGGAAGAATCTTTTCAAAGTAGAAATCGTATATCGATATTGGCTTACTGAAAGCCATCGGCGCGATTGGATGCCGTGAAAACACTTGGTAAATCAAGTCTTTAATAAACTGGCCATCGATTTTTAAAATATCGACGGCTAGATTCTTCGAGTAACCGAACGACGATGCCCCCGCACCAAAATCATCGAGCGCAACACGCACACCGGGACGACTGACTTGTTCAATAAATGATGACGTATCCGCCAAGTTCATAACGGCAGCGGTTTCGGTAATTTCCAGACAAATTTTCGCGCAAATAGTTGATCCGGCTTTTCTGAGCATATTGGTTGCGTGGCTATGAAAGATACGATCGCCGATAGATTGCCCTGAAAGATTAATACACAGCATATCAATAGCAGGGGCATCTTCAGAGCGTTCAGAAAGCCATTGGATGACACTGCGTAAAACCAAGAGGTCGAGGAGAGATGCCAGGTGGAATCTTTCCACTGCGGGTAGCCCATTGATGGAGTGTAATTAAAGTTTCGGTTTATTCAGTCGTAAAAAATCCAAATATAAATAGTATGTTTGCCAAGTATGCTCAGAAAAAACTTAAGACTTTTGGCTATCGCTTTCTCGAAAGAAGACGAGAGATTTTTGTATTCTCAGTTAAATAATATTCATGTGTATAAGAACACAAATAATCTTTCGGATATACATTCTGCCGTGTGGGAATTAGATTGGGACGTGATACTTTTTAATCATGACAAATCTTGCCTTGATTACAACGCTGCACTGAATGTATTAGAGGAAAGTGGAAAGGATATTCCGTTTATTATTTATTCGGATGACACCGATGAGGATGCTGTTCATTCTGCCTTATATTCTGGTGCGCATGACTATGTCCTTAAGGGTAATACTTTGCATCTGGCTCATGCCATTGAGAGGGAAATAGGAAATGCCGAAATCCGGAAAGCAAAAGCTAAAGCTGAGGATCAAATATATCACTTGGCTTATTACGATGGATTAACCAACCTTCCCAATTGTAATTTATTTTCTGTTAAAGCTTCGGCCATGCTCGCGAGACTAGCTGTGTCCGATACTATTGCGGCATTGTATTTAGTAAATTTTGATCGTTTGCCTTATATCAATAGTACCTATGGCTCTGGTGTCGGTGATCGGATAATTCAACAATTTTCGCATCGATTATCTGATTATAGTAATGAGAACTGCTGGTTGACCCGGATCGAGGGTTGTAAATTTGCTTTTTTTAATGCGAGTGTAACGGATGCAGAAAGTGTGCAAGAGTTTGCCAGTCAAATTATTAAATTGGTGATTTCTCCGATCACTATTGATAGCTTGGTATTTTATCTGCGACTTAGTATCGGGATTTGCGTGTATCCGGCAGGTGGCAACAGTATTTCTAAGCTATTGGCTAATGCTGAAAGTACCTTATCGCATACCAGCTATCTGTGGAAAAATACTTGTACGTACTACACAAAAGAAACAGAAGAAGCTGCAGTAAAGCGTTCAGTATTGGGAGAATCGTTACGCACCGCAATTGAGAAGAATGAGCTATTATTGCATTATCAGCCTATTGTAGATCTCCAATCCGGTGCTTTGTTTGGAGTGGAAGCACTGGTCCGCTGGAATCACCCTGAATTTGGTTTATTGCTACCAGAAAAATTTATTCCATTGGCGCAAGAAACCGGACTCATTATTGATCTCGGTAGATGGGTGTTACGGCAAGCATGCAGACAAGTCGAGTTATGGCACCAAGCAGGCTATGGATCGCTATCGATTTCAGTCAATATATCTGCAATTGAATTTGATCAAATGCAGCTGATTAGTAGTATTTCGTATGCGCTTACCGAGACAGGCATTTCTCCTGAATTGCTGGAGCTGGAAATTTCTGAATCAACTTTGATGCGAGATGCTGAAACAAGTACCCAGATTTTGCAAGCATTAAAAGATATGAATGTTAAAATCGCGATGGATAATTTTGGTACTGGCTATTCATCATTAAGATATTTAAAGCATTTTTCCATTGATATTCTTAAGATAGATCGCTCCTTAACACATGATATTATTATTGATCCTGATAGCTCAGAAATTATTGCAGCAATCATCGCAATGGCTAAAAATCTTGATCTATCTGTACTGGCAACAGGAATTGAAACTAAAGAACAGTTTGACTTTTTACATCATTTACAATGTGACCGTGCCCAAGGCTTTCTTTTCAGTAAGCCAATGATCGCTCAAGATATGCTGCATTTACTGGCGCAACGTAAAATCGCGACACTTGCTTAGTCTCCGTATCTCTAAGAAACTCCAATATCCAATAAAATTCTGTTGCTTTCGCGTAGGTAAAATTCCTACATTGCGATAGGAATAGCACCTAACTTCGTTTAGGCTGAACTTCCATTTACTTCCGATGCTGCATAATCGAAAATCTACACCTACGCATTTACATTTTTGATTAAAACTTTATTTAGTCTAAAGGGGTATTGAAATGGAGACAAATCAAATTCTTGATGAAATCAGAGACATCAATTTGAGTTATTTATTGCTGGCTAAACAGATGTTGCGCGATGATAGGGTATCGGCAATCTATCGACTGGGAATTAACCAGGATCTCGCTGATATTTTGGATAACTTAAGTTCGGCACAATTAATCAAAATGGCTGCTTCAAACATGTTGCTTTGCCGTTTTCGTTTTGATGACCGTCTAATTGCTGAAATGTTAACCAGTGATAATCGTGAGCAAGCGGTTATTAGGTCTCATGCAGCGATACTAATGGCAGGAAAGCCGGCGGAAGCTATAGTTTAAGAAATTAATCGACGGGAAAGGGATATATTATGCGCAATCGAAGTATTATAACTGAGGCCAGGCAAATTCAGCTTGCCACTGAATTAATCGAGTTGGGTGCGCGCTTACAAGTTCTGGAAATGAATACTGATTTGAGTCGTGAAAGACTGGTTAAGTTGTATAAGGAAATTAGAGGCGTATCCCCACCTAAAGGTATGTTGCCTTATTCAGAAGATTGGTTCATGAGCTGGCAGCCCAATATGCACTCTTCACTATTTATTAATATATACAATTATATTGCAGTGAATGCTGGGATTGATGGCATAGACGCGCTGATTAAGAGTTACAAACTTTATATTGAACACATCAATGTCAATAAACTTGAGAAGGTATTAAGTTTGACGCGTGCCTGGACTTTAGTACGTTTTGTTGACAGTGGCGTATTGTGTATAGCACGGTGTGTGAGCTGCCATGGCAACTTTGTTGTGCATACGCTGGAAATTCATTCAAATCACGTGTGTGGTCTTTGCAATGTTCCGTCACGAGCTGGGAAAACAAAAAAGGCAGCTATTGCCGCCGCTCTACATTAAGCAAGTGTAGTTTCTTCTACCGAGTCAGATCACTTAAGCAAGTTCTTAATACGATTTAATGCTTGCTGCAGATTTTCCAATGAAGTAGCAAAAGATAAGCGAATATAGCCTTCACACCCAAAAGCGGAACCTGGAACAACAGCGACACCCGCATTTTCCAGGAGATACTCGCTGAACATAATATCGTTCTGTGCACCAATCAAGTTTCTTTTATAGAGATTCTCGATTGATTGGCGAACATCAGCGAATGCATAAAATGCACCATCGGCAGATAAGCAACGAAAGCCACGGATTTGATTTAATTGCTCGGTGACAAAAATGTTGCGTTCTTTGAATGCGGCAACCATTGGGTTCATACACGATTGATCGCCATTTAGTGCGGCTTCAGCGGCCGCCTGTGAGATCGAGCTGGGGTTTGATGTGCTTTGCGACTGAATATTCTCCATCGCGGTTATGATATGGGCAGGCCCGCCACAATAGCCGATTCGCCATCCGGTCATAGAATAAGCTTTGGATACACCATTCAGAACCATCGTTTGCGGAAATAATTCCGGGCACGCATTGACGATATTAATAAATTTCTGATTCGATAACAGAATATGTTCATACATATCATCTGTGGCGATGAGAATTTGCGGATGTTTGCGTAATACCTCACCCAATGCTTTGAGTTCATCATGGGTATAAACCGCTCCCGATGGATTGCTGGGGCTGTTGATGACAAACATTTTTGTTTTGGGAGTAATTGCTGCTTCCAGTTGTGCCGCAGAAATTTTGAAATTCTGTTCGATCCCGGTATTAATGAATACCGGCTTGCCTTCCGCGATTAAAACAATATCCGGATAGGAAACCCAATAGGGTGCCGGGATAATCACTTCATCCCCGGGATTGATCATGGACAATACCAAATTAAAGAAGCTCTGTTTGCCGCCGCATGAAACTAAAATTTGTTTAGCTTCAAAATCAAAGTTATTTTCACGTTTAAACTTCGCCACAATGGCATTTTTTAAACCAGGTGTACCACCGACTGCGGTATATTTGGTCAAACCCTTATTAATCGCAGCGATTGCAGCATCTTTAATATGCTGTGGAGTATCAAAATCAGGTTCGCCTGCGCCCAGTCCTATAATATCTTTGCCTTCCGCTTTTAATTTAGCAGCTCGAGCGGTAACAGCAAGGGTAGGGGATGGCTTAATGGTTTGAACGCGATTAGAAAGTTCCACAAAAAATCCTCACACAAAAATAGGTGGACCGGCATGTTAAAATGATAAAAGAAACAAATCAATCTTGGAATTATACCTGTGATCGTAACCTTCCCCAATAGTCCGTACAAATTACATCAATCTTTTGAGCCAGCAGGCGATCAACCCCAGGCAATTACCAAGTTGGTCGACGGTATTCATGATGGTCTTGCGTCTCAGACATTACTAGGCGTTACGGGTTCAGGGAAAACCTATACGATTGCCAACATGATTGCACGTCTCGGCCGCCCGGCAATTGTGATGGCGCCGAATAAAACACTCGCAGCTCAGTTGTATGCTGAGATGCGCGAATTTTTCCCTGAAAATGCGATCGAGTACTTTGTTTCTTATTATGATTATTATCAACCTGAGGCATATGTGCCGTCACGCGATATTTTTATTGAAAAAGATTCGAGTATTAACGAGCATATTGAGCAAATGCGTTTATCCGCCACAAAATCATTGCTGGAACGGGACGATGCAATCATCGTCGCCAGCGTATCGTGCATCTACGGTATCGGAGATCCTGTTGATTATCATGGCATGATTTTGCATTTGCGTAGCGGCGAGAAAATCACGCAACGTGAAATGATTAAACGTCTGACTGAAATGCAATACGACCGTAATGAATTAGAGTTCAAACGCGGTGTATTTCGCGTTAGAGGCGATGTGGTGGATATCTTTCCAGCTGAAAGCTCTGAAACGGCTGTGCGTGTTTCGCTATTTGATGATGAAGTCGATAGCATGTCGTTATTTGATCCGCTAACGGGTCGCATATTACAAAAATTATCACGTTACACCGTATATCCTTCCAGTCATTATGTAACGCCTCGGAGTACTACGCTGCGTGCAATCGAAACAATCAAAGTTGAGTTACGTGAGCGTTTAGATTATTTCTATCAGGAGCACCGGTTGGTTGAAGCGCAACGCCTTGAGCAACGCACACGATTTGACCTGGAAATGCTCAATGAATTGGGTTTTTGCAAAGGCATTGAAAATTATTCACGTCATCTTTCCGGCAAGCAACCGGGCGAACCACCTCCAACGCTTCTCGATTACCTGCCGCGCAATGCCTTAATGATCATTGATGAAAGCCATGTCACCGTGCCACAGGTGGGCGGAATGTATAAAGGCGATCGTTCGCGCAAAGAGAATCTGGTGAATTATGGTTTTCGCTTGCCATCCGCATTGGATAATCGTCCTTTAAAATTCGAGGAATTTGAAAAAAGGATGCCGCAAACTGTTTTTGTATCGGCAACGCCAGCTGATTATGAAAAAATAAACAGTGGTCAAGTTGTGGAGCAGGTTGTCCGGCCGACAGGATTGGTTGATCCAATCATTGAGGTGCGTCCAGTGGCAACGCAGGTTGATGATTTGATGTCTGAGGTCAGCTTGCGGACAGCTAAGAATGAACGAGTTTTAGTCACTACCTTAACGAAACGCATGGCCGAGGATCTGACGGATTATTTCTCCGATCATCATATCAAAGTGCGTTACTTGCATTCGGATATTGATACCGTTGAACGAGTCGAGATTATTCGTGATTTGCGTCTTGGTAAATTTGATGTGCTGGTTGGCATTAACTTATTGCGCGAAGGATTGGATATCCCGGAAGTTTCATTGGTCGCCATACTGGATGCCGATAAAGAAGGCTTTCTGCGCTCGGAAAGATCATTGATTCAAACCATTGGCCGGGCTGCTCGTCACATCAATGGCACGGCAATTCTTTATGGAGACAGAATAACCAAATCAATGCGCTTTGCAATCGATGAAACCAAACGCCGGCGTGATAAGCAAACGCAACATAACCTGCAACATCAGATAACACCGCGATCTGTCCATAAGCGGATTAAAGATCTGATCGACGGTGTGTACAATTATGAATCCGCACAACAGAATCATAAAGCGGCGCAAGTACAGGCGCGTTATGATGCCATGAGTGAAACCCAGTTAGCCAAGGAAATTCAGAGAGTTGAAAAGCAAATGCTGAATGCCGCAAAAAATCTCGAATTCGAGCAAGCAGCATCGTATCGGGATGAATTAAAAAGCCTCAAGAATAAATTGCTGATCGGTTTTACCGATGTTTCCTAAAAAATTATTTCTTAACTTCGGTAGAAGAAACAAAAATGACGGTACTGAAGGTGCGATTCAACGATTTGCTGGTGAAGTTAGTCATCACCATACTTTCAACGAAACGGATATGGTCACCTTTGCTGACTTTGGTCGTAGGCGCTGCAATCCAGAACTTATTGCCACCATTCTCTAATTCCATATACGTATAACCGGTTGTATCGAGGATAGCGATGACTGTTCCTTCGTTGGTAGCTAATTTTCCAGCGGATCCTTGACTGTTCGGCGGTTCATGGTGAAGTGCCATGACATTGACCGGATTCAATAGCAAACATCCAACCAGGGCGATAAGGGATAAAAATAAATTTTTCATGCAAGCTCCAAAAATACAGTGTTGTTCGGCGCAGTATAATACACTGCTGCATTATTTAGTTCCAATATTGGAAAATTCTGTTGATGCCCTATCCTGACGTACTTTTTCAAAAAAACAAATGGCAGCTGCAGCTGCAGCATTGAGTGATTCGGTTTTTCCAGGCATGGGAATAGAAATATTCTCGTTGGCCGCTTGGATCATTTCTTTCGACAATCCGGCTCCTTCGTTACCGAACACAAAGGCTATCGATCCAGCTAATGAAATCTCAAAAAGCGTTTTTGTGGCTTGTATGGAAGTGGCAATGACAGTCCCAGAACATTCCTGCGCAACTTTTTGTAAGTCACAGTGCTCATGAATGTGCAGAAAAAAATGCGCCCCCATGGAGGCTCGGAGTGTTTTGGGAGACCAGGCATCGGTGCATTGTTTTGAAAGATAGACATCTCTAACGTTAGCGGCGGCTGCTGAACGTAAGATGGAGCCAAGATTTCCAGGATCTTGAATTGTCTCAAGAAAAACACTAAAAATTTCTTTTCTAGAATCACTTTCTTTCTTCAATTCAGGAATTTCAATGAGCGCGAGAATTCCTGTCGGTGTCTTAACAGGGGATATGCCACGAAGCAGGGCATTACTGACAATGGTTATTTTAGGGCGCGTATTGCCAAATAGCCTATCTAGAAAACGCTTGTTTTCTAGATCTTCATAATAAGTTTGACCGACAATCAGATTCTCCGGCGTGCCCAGTACCGAGCAATAGATCTGAATGAGATGCACGCCATCCAGCAACGTTAGCCCTGTTCTTTTACGGTACTGTGATGATCCTTCTAACTTGATTAGTTGCTTGATGAGCGGATGTTCGCGCGAAGTAATAACTGGCATGACTATATCCCGCAGTTATCGAGAAGTGATTACGATAGTCATCCCCGGCTTATCGATCTTTATAGCGATACTCTGCTGACATGGCATGCGCTTGTAACCCTTCTCCATGCGCTAAAACAGATGCAATTTCTCCGAGTTTTGCAGCGCCTTGCTGAGAGACTTGAATGAGGCTGCTGCGCTTTTGGAAGTCGTATACGCCCAATGGGGAAGAAAATCGCGCTGTTCGTGATGTGGGTAGAACATGGTTAGGACCGGCGCAATAATCTCCAAGCGCTTCACACGCATTGCGGCCGAGGAAAATAGCGCCGGCATGGCGGATTTTATCCACCCAGATTTCCGGCTGATCGACAGATAACTCCAAGTGCTCAGGCGCAATTCTGTTGGCGATCGCACACGCTTCACCGAGGCTTTGTACTTGAATCAAAGCGCCGCGATCTTCCAGTGACGCGCGAATGACAGCTTTGCGTGGCATGTCGGATAACAAGCGATTAATGCTGTGCATTACTTGATCCAGGAATTCGGTGTCGGGCGATAACAGGATTGATTGCGCCATTTCATCGTGCTCCGCCTGCGAGAATAAATCCATGGCAATCCAGTCGGGATCTGTTTTGCCATCGCAGATAACCAAAATTTCAGAAGGACCGGCAACCATATCAATACCGACGACACCGAATACCCGGCGCTTGGCGGCAGCGACATAGGCATTTCCGGGACCCACGATCTTGTCAACCTGCGGTATCGTTTCAGTGCCATACGCCAGCGCGCCGACAGCTTGCGCACCGCCGATGGTAAAAACCCGATCAACCTGACTGATTGCAGCCGCCGCCAGAACCATATCATTTCTTTCCCCGCCCGGTGTCGGCACAACCATGATCAGTTCCTTCACACCAGCCACCTTCGCGGGGATGGCATTCATCAGAACGGACGAAGGGTAGGAGGCTTTGCCGCCAGGGACATAGAGGCCGACGCGATCCAATGGGGTTATTTTTTGACCTAACAGCGTACCATCGGAATCCGTGTATTGCCATGAATTCAATGGCTGTTTCTCATGGTAGCTGCGAACGCGTTCTGCAGCTTGTTCCAATGCATTACGCTGGATTGACGGTAATGCTTCCAAGGAATGACGCAAGTTTTCCTGCGTTAACTCGAGATCCTTACCGGATGTTGCAGAGAGCCGGTCAAAACGGTTGGTGTATTCGATCAAGGCGGCATCTTTTCGGCTTCTGATGTCGGCAAGAATCTTGGCTACTGTGATATCGACCGCATCATCTTGCGCATTTTCAAAAGCCAATAATTTTTCAAGATTGGAATCGAAATCAGGATCGGTTGAATTGAATCGTTTAATTCGGATCATGGTATGAGGTGAATTGAATTCCTGATGAATGCGATTTGCTGGCAGGTTTTATTGTTTCACGGCTTCAGAAAACGCATCCAATACGGGTTGAATAATATCTCGCTTTAGCTTCAATGCGGCTTGATTAACAATCAATCTTGCCGAGATTGGCATGATTTCTTCGACAGCTACAAGATTATTTGCTTTTAATGTGTTGCCGCTTGAAACCAGATCAACAATTGCATCAGCCAAACCCACCAGTGGAGCCAGTTCCATCGATCCATACAATTTGATCAGATCGACATGGACGCCTTTGCCAGCGAAGTGTTCACGAGCAGTCTGGACATATTTAGTGGCAATGCGCAGTCGTGCGCCTTGCCGCACGGCGGAGTCGTAATCAAAACCTTCAGGCACGGCTACCATCATGCGGCAGCGGGCGATATTCAAATCCAGCGGCTGATAGAGACCGGAGCCGCCATGTTCGATCAATACGTCTTTTCCGGCAATGCCAAGATCCGCCGCACCATATTGCACATAAGTCGGCACATCCGATGCGCGCACAATAATCAAGTGAACATTGGCGCGATTGGTGGAGAGAATCAATTTGCGCGATGATTCCGGATCATCCAGCGCAATGATTCCCGCCGCTTTTAACAAAGGCGCCGTGTCCTCAAAAATTCGCCCTTTTGACAGGGCGATTGTAATATCAGTCATAAATCAGGAAATTATCCAAGATTAGCTGCGGCAAAATCCCAATTGATCAATTTATCCAATACCGTATTCACATAGTCGGCACGGCGATTTTGGTAGTCCAGATAGTAAGCGTGTTCCCACACATCAATGGTCAATAATGGGCGGACATTTTTAGTGAGCGGTGTTTCAGCGTTGCCGGTTTTGGCGATAGCAACCTTGTCTCCATCCAACACCAGCCATGCCCAGCCACTTCCAAATTGTGTCAATGCTGCTTGAGCCAAATCTTTTTTGCACGCATCCAAGTTGCCAAACGACGCTTCAATTTTTTGTTTGAGCGCAGCGGATGGCTCGCCGCCGCCGTTGGGTTTCAGGCTATGCCAATAAAACATATGATTCCAGATTTGCGCGGCATTATTAAAAATTGCAGCCTTATCAGCTTGTCCGGCGGTTGCCCTAATGATCTGCTCCAGCGATTGTCCTGCCAGATCGCTGTTTGCCAGCAGATTGTTCAAGTTATCGACATAAGTCTTGTGATGTTTGCCATAGTGAAAGCTGAGCGTATTGGCGGTGATCACCGGCTCCAATGCATTATTTGCATACGGAAGGGGTGCCAGCACATATTGCGAACCGGATTGGGCGGCTTTGGAAAAATTATCGAGATTGACAGCGGACATAGGAGTCTCCTTAGAATGAAAAGTGAGTTTATTGTAATAACTTTTAATTAATTCAATCATGATCGGGAATAATCCTCAGTGAGCATTATTGGTTTCCGTGGTGAATGTGATTTTATTGTAACCTGCCAGCCGGGCAGCTTCCATCACTGTGATGACAGATTGATGCGCTGCTTTGGCATCCGCATTGATAATAATAAACGGATCCGGTTGATTCTTGGCTGCTGAGAGCAACGCATCGCGCAAGCTTTCGATACTGGAAAACTTGATCGGTACCAGATTGATTGTATAGTCTCCTAGTGCGTTGACAGTAATATCAATGCTATTGGGTTTGTCGATATTTTTGTCGACTTTCTCCGCATTGGTCTCGGGCAAACTGATTTCAAGTTCAGCAAATTTTGAATACGTGGTCGTAACAACCAAAAATATCAGTATCACCAGCAATACATCAATCATCGGTATCAGATTGATTTCCGGGTCGTTATTTTGTTTTCCGCGTTGAAAATTCATTCCGGTACAGGTCGTGTTTAAGGATAATCTAAATAGCAAAACGTTATACAGCAATATTTCATTCAATGAGTAGACGCATTGCTAAAGCAGATTAGTATAATACCAATTGTATTTTTTATTGAAGCTATCGAAATAATCACACAATTATTGCACAGACTTATAAAATAGCCAGCCGTGTTTTTATCGTTTGCTCGTGCACGATCTTTTCAATAGTTATTTTCTAATTTTTAGCCGACTAATGCCAAATGATTAAACCATTAATAAGCGTAGTGATGGGCAGTAAAAGCGATTGGGATGTGATGCAACACGCCATTGCAATATTAGACGAATTCCATATTGCTTATGAAGCCAAAGTGGTCTCGGCGCATCGTACGCCGGATTTGATGTTTCAATTTGCCGAAGCAGCCAAGGCACGCGGGATCAAATGCATTATTGCCGGCGCGGGCGGTGCTGCACACTTACCCGGCATGATTGCCGCAAAAACCACGCTACCGGTTCTGGGTGTGCCAGTGAATTCAAAACATTTACAAGGACTGGATTCACTGCTCTCCATTGTGCAGATGCCGAAAGGCGTGCCTGTGGCTACGTTTGCCATCGGCGAAGCGGGTGCGGCCAACGCGGGATTATTTGCTGTTGAATTGCTGGCGGTGAATAACAGTGAATTGAGTGCGCAACTGGACGAATACCGGCGGAAACAAACCGAATCTGTTCTTAACGCAGAGCTGCCAAAATAATGCGCATCATGCCTGGGGCGATGCTGGGTGTTCTTGGAGGCGGGCAGCTCGGACGCATGTTTGTGATGGCGGCTCAGCAAATAGGATACCGGGTGACGGTATTGGATCCATTGCCGGATAGTCCTGCCGGGCGTACCGCGGATGATTTTATCTGTGCCGATTATGCCGATCAATCGGCGCTGGAAAAACTCAGCATCCAATGTGCCGCTATTACCACCGAATTTGAAAATATCCCTGCGAATTCGCTACGAAAGCTGGCCAAATTTTGTGTCGTCAGTCCGGATGCATACAGTGTTTCGATCGCACAAAACAGGATTGCAGAAAAACAATTTTTGGGTACCAATGGTTTTGCCATTGCGCCGTTTGCGGTCATACAGCAGCAGGATGACTTTGCCACGCAGGATGTCGCGGACTTGCTTCCCGGTATCCTGAAAGTCAGCCAGTTCGGTTACGATGGCAAAGGCCAGAAATCCGTTGCCGATGAATCAGAATTGTTGGCCGCCTATGCGCAACTGAATCACCCGGTTTGCGTGCTGGAAAAATTCATGCCGCTGAAAAGCGAGCTATCGGTTGTCGTGGCGCGTGGCGGGGATGGCGAATTGAAGATTTTTCCAGTATCCGAGAATCAGCATGTCAACGGCATTCTCGATATCAGTATCGTGCCAGCCAGAATTTCACAGGAATTGGCTGAGAAAGCCCAGGCCATGGCCTGTCAGATTGCGGAAAAACTGAATTATCAGGGCGTTTTGTGTGTCGAGTTTTTTGTATTGCAGAACGATGAATTGCTGATCAATGAAATTGCGCCGCGCCCGCATAACAGCGGACATTATTCGATCAACGCCTGCGTCACCTCGCAATTCGAACAGCAAGTGCGCACCCTGTGCGGCTTGCCACTGGGAGATACCACGCAACATAGCGCCGCCGTGATGGTCAATCTACTGGGTGATTTGTGGCAAAACGGCGAACCCGATTGGAGCCTGGTTTTGCAGAACCCATCGGCCAAATTACACTTGTACGGTAAAACCGAAGCACGCCCAGGCCGCAAAATGGGACACTACACCGTGTTAAGCACCGATATCGACACGGCGTTACAACAAGTCACCGCCATTAAAAAACAACTTGAACACCATTCAATCCAAAAGCCATGACGCAACCCTCTGCATTATTTGAAACCAGCATCAAAAGCCTGCCGTTTTTGCATCGCGGCAAAGTCAGGGACATCTATGCCGTCGATGACGATAAGCTGCTGATCATTCAAACCGATCGCTTATCGGCATTTGACGTGATTTTGCCGACTGCGGTGCCGGGGAAGGGGAAGCTGCTGACGGCACTGTCCGATTTCTGGTTCAAGAAACTGGCACATATCCTTCCCAATCACTTGACCGGCATTTCACCGGAATCGGTCGTGGCCGAGGATGAGCGTGAACAAGTGGAAGGGCGCGCATTTGTTATCCGGCGCTTAAAACCGTTGCCGATCGAAGCGATTGTGCGCGGCTATGTGGTTGGATCAGGATGGAAGGATTACCAAAAATCCGGAACGATTTGCGGGATTCAACTGCCCGCAGGATTGAAACTGGCTGAAAAACTTCCCGGCGGCGCGATTTTCACCCCCTCGACCAAAGCGCCGGCCGGTACGCACGATGAAAACATTTCCTTAGCGGAAGTGGAAGCCCAATTAGGCAAAGCGCTGACCGCCAAAGTCAGCGAAAAAGCCATCCGCCTCTACACCGAAGCAGCCGATTACGCCGCACAACGCGGCATCATCATCGCCGACACCAAATTTGAATTTGGGCTGGATGATGCCGGTGAACTGTATCTGATCGATGAAGTGCTGACACCTGATTCATCCCGCTTCTGGCCATCTGATCGCTATCAGGCCGGACAAAATCCACCGAGCTTCGACAAACAATTCGTGCGTGATTGGCTGGAAAAGCAAGATTGGAACAAGAAAGCCCCGGCGCCTGAATTACCGGAAGATATTTTGCGGCAGACGATGGAGAAATATCAGGAAGCTTTGCGGTTGTTGACATGATAAACTTTTACGCAAGCGCAAATGACAATTATGATCGTCAATAAAGGCGAATGCACAACCAACGACAGTTGATATCATCATGGGGAAGAATAAGATTCTTGATTATGGACCTGGCCCCAATGGTGCGTGACTGGCTGGAGCAACAAGATTGGATCAAGAAAGCCCCGGCGCCTGAGTTGCCGGAAGACATTTTGCGGCAGACGATGGGAAAGTATCGGGAGGCGTTGCGGTTGTTAACGTAACCACGAAACATACAAAAATTGATGTTATTTTTAATGCAATAGATTGCGTCATTTCGGAAGATTAATTGTAGTTAAGACTCACTGAGAAGGGGGAGTCACTATGTCGCCAAGAATCTTGCTCATAGGAATTATCGCTATGCTCATCGGCTGCGCTATGTCGAAGGAGATGTATCTCCCCGATGGCTCGAAAGGTTACAACATCAGCTGCGACGGCAGCGCAAACAGCATGGGTAACTGCTTTCAGAAGGCTGGGGAGCTCTGTGGCTCAAAGGGCTACTACTTACTTAATCGTGAAGGCCAAGCCATTCCGTTCGGTACAAACGTTGGATCGGCGAGCGTCGTTCTTGGTGGTGGTTCGGCAGGTTACGTCGCTCAAACTGGAATGATGGTTACACGCAGCTTGTTCATTAAATGTAAGGAGTGAAGCTCATTCGTTATGCCTGCTGTATCCATGCCGCGCGCTCTTAGAACACCAGATGATCTTCGACGTGCGTCCGTTGAAATCTGGTACGAATACTCGATGTTTTGTCAGCTCGCGAAGGGTCTTGCTTCCGGTGTTCTTGGAGAAGGTCCTATAAGAAACGCGGCACTAGAGGCATTTCTTCTCCATACGCGTGCGCTCACGGAGTTCTTCTATCAAGCTTCTCCGCGCTCGGATGACATTGTTGCTCAGGATTTCATGTCGGTTTCTGTCACTTGGATGGGAATCTGTCCTCCAATTAGCCCAGCGCTCGAAAAGTTGCGTCATCGTGCAGGCAAGCATCTCGCTCACCTTACGTATGATCGACTTGAGGTAAAACCAGAAACAAAACCGTGGCCATTTCTCGAGATTCTCTCTGGGGTTGCAGCGCCCTTGCAGGTTTTCTTACTGCACGCGTCAAAGGAAGTGCTGGCCGATGACTGGTTCGACAAACTGCAAGTCTAGCTTTAGCACGGTAAATTGGTGCAAGCATGGGGCCAGGTCTAGAATTGAGAATACAGCCGATGGATTCAGTATGATTTTTATTGTGTGATCTGGTGGTATGTGCACTGTGCCGGTATTGGATTCGTGATTCGGTACTCGATAAGCGCACAAACACGAGGTCTACCATCGTATTTTGCAGGATGACAGGCCCCAGAATCCTAGTTTAATATAGCAAACGGACGGGGATGTGGCTCATGGGGTCAGCGCTGGGATTCTGGTTTGCTAGACTTGAAATGCCGTCCCCGTCCTCCTGCGTCATCCGGTGTGTCGTTCGGGATGGTGCCGATCAGTAGATTGTGGCTCTGTATGTAGACGAGACCGACGGATGATTTATCGGTTTAGTTGTAATAGTGCGGAGGCCCCATGATCATGAACAATTCTCCACAAATTTATGTCAGTGTTGATATTGGTTGTCGTCAGCACAGTGTGGCAATAGGCTTGTCCAATGGCGATGTGCTGGATGAGTTTGCCATTCTCCACCGCCCGGAAGGTTTTAAACAATTCTCAAAACATCAACAGGCCAAAATCTGCTTCATTTTGTAAATCGAATTTTTAGAGGTACTCATAAGTAATCGTTTCCACGTGTAACACTATCAAGGAAGGCTGCGTAGGGAAAAAGCTGACTCAGTCGTGAAAAGAGTGGATCGCCCGATTGCAATCCACTCTTATGAGCTGAATGCTCTATGAAGAACTGCGACTATTTTTGTGACAGTCTTACGGTTCCAGCGCTGTCCAAATATGCACCGAGGCGTTTTGCTAAGGCAGTTTCCACGGCGCCTGTTGATGTACTGGTTTTGGTTTCCAAGCCCACGCCACAAGCCCATAACTGTGCATCTAAGATAGCGATGCGGGAATTGTGGTTTTCATTGATTGACTTAGCCTGAAAATTGGCATAGGTATTGTTTGCTCCTTTAGAGGTATCAACAACGACAGTCCCATCAGGAAGCGTGATCAGAACACGGCCATTCGTTATCAGTGCTGCGACTGTGTTAGCTTCATTGAGTAATGTAGTGTAGGTAGGCTCGCCTGTAACTGCATTCAGTCTGTTTCTGAATTTTGTTACTTGTGCAGGCGTCAATATGGCGTTTAGACTTGCATAGGCAGGTTCGGTTAATTTGGTTAGAACTTGATCCCCGCATGCGGCCATTACATTGAAACTAACAAACAATAGTACAGCAGCTAACGACAATAAAGACATTTTTTGCATTTTCATGTGAAATCTCCGATGTGTTTTTAAAGTATTACCAGATACATTACGATCACTGAATGTGTTCAATACGCATCTCCTTACCCGCATACATCAAACATGTGAGGAGCGTGATGTATGCGAAGGCCATGCTAGCAAGCGTGCATGACATGTCGATGTCATCAAAGTTACAGGAGCATTAAATTTTTGTGATCTTGTTGTGTGCATTGTCGGTATTGGATTCGGTATTCTGTACCTGAATCCAACGGCTTGAAAGATTGGATTAAAAGTGTAATTGATGGCGCCGTTTGTTTGCCTAGCAGTCTGTCGGACTTAAGGTCAATCTACTGCGCCAGTGGGATACCGGTTCATATTTCCTCTATTTCTCGTTGCATAGATCGACTATGCGGCTACAAATAAAGAAAATATGCACTCGCTCTCCCACTCGGTTGGCTACGATTGCTTAAGTCCGACAGACTCCTAGTAGGGGAATTTCGAGAAGTATAGGAAAATGTCGCAGATTGAGAATAGGAAAGATAAATTCCGTGGAATTTATCTTTTATGATGCTGTAAGTGTTCGCGGTATTGGATTCTTGATTTTGTATCTGAGTCTAGCGATGTGTGTAGGCCAAGTAAGTTTTCCTCATGCCGGGCAGGATAACTGGTCGCTTAACGCAAGCCGCAATTCTCCGTCAAAAACCATCTCAATTACTTTCGGTATCGTTTCGATTGACTCTTTCTGGTACACCATTCCTCGCGCACCGCAAGAGACTGCTTGATCAATCACGCTCTGATTTTGTGCTCTGCAATAAATTATGATGCGTGTATCGCCATTATTGGTAAATTCAGAAATAAAGCTTGCACAATGATCATCAACCAAAGAAATATTGAGTATCAAAATATCCGGTCTTTTTTCCATAATCAGTTCTTCGGCAGCATAAATGTTTGTTGCTACCCCAACAATCTCCATGCGAGGCTTCTGATTATTGATAAGGTTCTCCAGTCCCCAGAGCACAATTGGTTGATTATCAACTAATAATACTCGGATAGGGTATGTAGAAAGCTGTTTTTCCGGTTTCACTTCCTCTGCAATCTCATCATCTCTTTTAAGGTCAGAATCACTATAATAGCGGCTTTTCTCACTACCACCTCGGTTGGTTCTGCAACCCAAGGCGGAGACTAATTTCTCGGCGCGTCGTGCGATTGATTTTGTGGTATACGATGTAAAATAAATACAAAGATTGGGGATCTCGAGTGGCAGATTCAGTCGATGGTCTAAACAAATGTTGTCGCCTTCATCCAATGCCATGTCAGTCAGAATAAGATCAGGTTTATCGATTGTCATTCTGAGTGACGCTATCTCTTTTGAATTGTAAATGCCAGTGACTTCGTATTCCCAACCATTAAGAATATTTTTCGAGTATTCACCAGGGATATGGTTGCGAATCAGAATTAATATCCGTGGGACTTTTGTTTTGTTAAGAGAGATTCTCTTTGATGCGAATTCTATTTCCTTAGCCATTGGTTTATACCTTTTAAAAACGCTATTTTTGTTTTTCTGTTTTGTGTGCACTGCATAACTGCATATATCTAATACACACTACAAAATAATCCATACTTTTGGCTATGTTAATTCCACTTGTTAGGATAAAGGTTTCAATGGCAAACAAATAAATCGACATTCCTCCGATTATTCCACCGATAAATTTTGTTTACCACGAATCAGCTTAATACCCCTAGTTAGAATCTGTGATAAAGAACGGTATAAACATTTTGTTATCAGTATTTATTGTTAACGAAACTCTGAATAACTGTCATTTCGAGCAGAGCGAGAAATCTATCACGTTGACTCACATATCCCAACCGCCTGATACCAATCGGTTATCCCAATACTGTTGTAAAAATTATTACACGCACGGAAACATTTGCGAAATTTGCAGCTTTGTATAATTTAATTATTTTTTTGTATAATTATTCGTGTACCATTGGTGCCGTAGCGATTTGTACTAGACACTAGATATAGTGGTTTTGAGAGAAAAATGATAGTACATTGAATCAATGGAAATTTATTTTTTCTCGCGTGAATAATCAGTCAGGAGAGATCATCGATGCAGCTTACGACAGAACATATCAACCTCAAGCCTGTTTCCGGAAGTCAAAGTTTTACTGATCCCAGTCACCAAAATTCCCTTTTTTCCCAATATCGAGTCATCCGCCGTAACGGTGCGGTGGTGGCTTTTGAGCCGGGCAAAATAACGGTTGCGATGACCAAGGCGTTCATCGCGGTCGATGGCGGTCAGGGTGCGGCGTCGGTCAGGGTGCGTGAGGTAGTTGCGGGGTTGACCAATGATGTTGTGGGCGCATTGCTGCGCCGCCAGCCGGATAGCGGCACTTTCCATATCGAGGATATTCAGGATCAGGTTGAGCTGGCGTTGATGCGCTCCGGCGAACACGATGTGGCGCGTGCGTATGTGCTGTATCGTGAAGACCGTGCGCGTGAAAGAGCCAAGCTTAAACAGAAATCCGCCGCCGAAGTGGCGGCAGAAACACTCTATGTTGTGGATAACGGGCAAAGAGTGCCATTGGATATGGCCCGATTATCCGCATTAATCGAATCTTCCTGCAGCGGGTTGGGAAATACCGTCGATGCCTCGCTGATACTGAAAGCCACAATCAAAGATTTGTATGACGGCGTGCCGCTGGATGAAGTCAGAAAGTCCGTGATTCTTTCGGCGCGCGTTTTGATCGAGAAAGACCCCGCCTATAGTTATGTCACTGCACGATTACTGTTGAATAACATGCGTTATGAAGTGCTGGGCGAGGAAGTTTCCCAGCAAATGATGCAAGCGCAATATAAGGATTACTTTCCGGTTTTCATCAAACGCGGCATTGAGGCCGATCTTCTGGATGAACGCCTGGCGCAATTCGATTTGACGCGTCTGGCCGAAGTACTCGATGCGGCGCGCGATCTGCAATTTGATTATTTGGGGCTGCAAACCCTGTATGACCGGTATTTCCTGCACATCAAAGAAAACCGTATTGAATTGCCGCAAGCATTCTTTATGCGCGTGGCAATGGGGCTGGCGCTGAATGAAATTGACCGCGAAGCGCGCGCGATTGAGTTTTATCACGTGTTATCCAACTTTGATTTCATGAGCTCGACGCCGACTTTGTTCAATTCCGGCACTTGCCGCTCGCAATTGTCTTCGTGTTATCTCACCACAGTGCCGGATGATTTGGACGGCATTTACGAAGCGATCAAGGAAAATGCCTTATTGGCCAAATATGCCGGCGGATTGGGCAATGACTGGACCGCGGTGCGTGCCATGGGCGCACGCATCAAAGGCACCAACGGCAAATCGCAGGGTGTCGTGCCTTTCCTTAAAGTGGTATCGGATACGGCAGTCGCGGTGAATCAGGGCGGCAAGCGCAAAGGCGCGGTATGCGCGTACCTGGAATGCTGGCATCTGGATATCGAGGAATTTCTCGAATTACGCAAAAATACCGGTGACGACCGCCGCCGTACGCACGACATGAATACCGCCACCTGGATTCCCGATTTGTTCATGAAACGGGTGATGGACGGCAGCGACTGGACCTTGTTTTCGCCTTCCGATGCGCCGGATTTGCACGAAAAATTCGGCCAGCAGTTTGAGCAAGCGTATTTAGCGTACGAAGCCAAAATCGAGCGCGGCGAGCTGGAATTGTACAAAAAAATCCCGGCGGTGCAATTGTGGCGCAAGATGTTGAGTATGCTGTTTGAAACAGGACATCCCTGGATTACTTTTAAAGATCCGTGCAATATCCGCTCGCCGCAGAATCATATCGGGGTGGTGCACAGCTCGAATTTATGCACGGAAATCACCTTGAATACCAATGACAAGGAAATTGCCGTGTGCAATCTCGGTTCGGTGAATCTGGTGGCGCATTTGAAAGACGGCGCGCTGGATCTGGACAAACTGAAACGCACTGTGAGTATTGCGATGCGAATGTTGGATAACGTCATCGATATCAATTTCTACGCAGTCGCCAAAGCCAGAAATGCCAACCTCAAGCACCGGCCGGTCGGATTAGGCATTATGGGGTTTCAGGATTGCCTGCATCAACTGGGCATTCCGTATAGTTCTGATGCCGCAGTGGAATTTGCCGATCGTTCGATGGAAGCGGTGGCGTATCAGGCTTATTGGGCTTCCACCGAACTGGCGGAAGAACGCGGTTGCTATAGTTCGTACAAAGGCAGCTTGTGGGATCGCGGCATTCTTCCGCATGACACGCTCGAAATACTGCGAAAAGAGCGTGGCGGTTTTGTCGAAGCGGATCTATCCACAACGCTGGATTGGGATGCACTGCGTCAGCGCATCAAAAATCATGGCATGCGTAATTCCAATTGCCTGGCGATTGCGCCTACCGCTACGATATCCAATATCATCGGGGTTTCAGCCAGTATTGAGCCGACTTACCAGAACTTATACGTCAAATCCAATCTGTCCGGTGAATTCACGATCACCAATCGGTCCTTGGTTGATGATTTGAAGAAACTTAATCTGTGGGATGAGGTCATGATCGCGGATCTGAAATATTTTGACGGTGCCATCAGCAAAATAGACCGTATTCCGGAGAGTATCCGTACCTTGTACGCCACCGCATTCGAAATGGAACCGTATTGGCTGATCGAAGCCGGTGCGCGGCGGCAAAAATGGATTGATCAATCGCAATCGCTGAATATTTATATGGCGGGCGTTTCCGGTAAAAAACTGGATGACACGTATAAATTGGCTTGGATTCGTGGCCTAAAGACCACTTATTATTTGCGCTCGATGGGTGCGACAGCCGCTGAGAAATCGACTGTGCGTGCGGGTTCGCTGAATGCAGTGCCTGCCGATGGCGGCATGGCCAAAGTGGCGATGGAAGTATCGGCTGTCGAAATCAAATACTGCGCGATCGATGATGAAAGTTGCGAATCGTGCCAATAACCGATGAATGGATAAGAAGAAAAGGAAAAGGAGTAAAACATGCTGACATTTGAAGATGAACCCGTTAAAGCGCAAGCGCCATTACCTATTGATCCATCGTTTCAAACGAACGCACAGGATTTTGATTTACGGCCGCAAACGCCGTTGCATGGACAGGGTGCTTCTGTACACGCCAACGCAGCAATTGCCGATGAAGCCGTAGCAGGAAGCGCCAACCGGCGTGTCTCGGTAGAGGACAAGCAAATCATCAATTGCAACGCCGATGTCAATCAACTCGTGCCGTTTAAATACAAGTGGGCGTGGGATAAATATCTGGGCGCGTGCGCCAATCATTGGATGCCGCAGGAAATCAGCATGAGCCGCGATATTTCTTTGTGGAAAGATCCTAATGGCTTGACCGAGGATGAGCGCCGCCTGATCAAACGCAACCTGGGTTTCTTTGTGACGGCGGATTCATTGGCAGCGAATAATATTGTGCTGGGCACTTACCGGCATATTACCAATCCGGAGTGCCGCCAGTATCTGCTGCGCCAAGCATTTGAGGAAGCCATTCACACGCATGCGTATCAATATATTGTCGAATCGCTGGGTCTGGATGAAGGGGAAATCTTCAATGCCTACCATGAAGTGGCTTCTATCCGCGACAAGGACGAATTCCTGATTCCATTTATTGATACGCTGACAGATCCGCATTTCAAAACAGGGACACAAGAAACCGATCAGCAATTACTCAAAAGCCTGATTGTTTTCGCCTGCATTATGGAAGGGCTATTCTTCTATGTCGGTTTTACGCAGATACTCGCGCTCGGCCGGCAAAATAAGATGACCGGCGCCGCTGAGCAATATCAGTATATTCTGCGGGATGAATCGATGCATTGTAACTTCGGTATCGATGTGATCAACCAGATTAAAATGGAAAATCCGCACCTATGGACCAAAGCATTCCGCGATGAAATCAATGAATTGATGCATAAAGCCGTGGCGCTGGAATACCGCTATGCCGAAGACACCATGCCCCGCGGCGTATTGGGTATGAATGCGCCGATGTTCAAGGAATATTTACGCTATATCGCCAATCGCCGCTGCCAGCAAATCGGCTTGGATATCCTTTATCCGAATGCCAATAATCCATTTCCCTGGATGTCGGAAATGATCGATCTGAAGAAAGAAAAGAATTTCTTTGAGACGCGGGTGACCGAGTACCAAACGGGGGGGGCGTTGAGTTGGGATTGAGTGTTGTAGCAGTCAGTGCAATCAGTTTATGCGAAATTTTTTAGCGTATATATTACGTTAGGTATCAGAACCAATCAGTTTCAGAGATCTCCCACAAATGTCTACAAATCCGAACCAAGTTCTCTACGACTACATCGCTCATCAAGTTAACCGCGAGGACTCGCTGGTCAACAACAGAATGGGTTGGGTCCTGCAGCTTAACGGTTTCTTGTTTGCGGCTCTGGCGCTGGCGGGAAAGGATATGCCGCTACATCTGTCTATGTTCTTCCAGCTAACAATTCCCATAGTTGGGCTGATTACGAGTATTGCTGGTTTCATAGGTGTGCGCGCAGCGCATCGACAGCTTGACTACCTCAAGTCTCTGTGGAGCATTCAAGCTTTTCCGGATTGGCCGAGGCCCTTCGGCGATCCTAAGGCCTTCCGCCTTGGGTCATACGCAGCGTTCTGGCCAGCAGCTACGTTGTGCATCTGCTGGTCCACTTTCTTCGTCTATCAACTGTGGACTATTAATGCCTAACCCCATTCGGTCAAGCCGACGTGCTCCGGGCTACGCCCTCCGCACGCGGCTTACCTCAAACGTTCGGTGACAAATCATGCCTGAAGAAACCAACAACTCATTGATAAGTCGTGGCAAGGGTAAAGGGGTCTTCCCCCTTTTTGCCCTTTTTACCGTTTTTCCCGTATCCACCATCCGAGTATGAACGACAGCACACGGCCCAACAACCCGCCAAGCACCGGTCAAACCGCCTCCGAGAGCTCGCGGGAAAGCACATCACCAATTACGCTTGCTGCGTATGTGAGTGTTTTACGGAGAGCGTCAAAGGAAATCTTGCCGTCACTGCATAAAATCGAGGGGCCGGAGCGTCGAATGGTGAAGGAACTCATGGACGCCAGACTGCTCTCCGACGCCAGAGTAACTTTTGGTGGTAGCGGGCCATCAATCGTAGATTCCATAGTCCTAACCCCTGCAGGGGCGTCTGCTTTGGCAGAGTGGTCTGAGTTTCTCCGAAAGGAAAGTTTTGGGTATAAAATTGGTGACACAATCCTTCGTGTACTTTGGGTGTTGGTCGGTGCTTTGTGCGCATTGCTTCCAGACATCATTCGTGCCCTATCGTAGTCAAAATGGCTAACCCATCCATCACACGGACGCTGCGCGATGAAACCGCGCAGCACCGGTTATGTCAAATATGCAATGAATGAAATGTCCAACTGGAATCTTAGCTCGTAGGTTGGGGTGAGGCACGAACCCCAAAATCAACAAGGTCGCCAATCGTTGGGTTTCATTTCATTCAACCCAACCTACGGGTTGTTGCCATTGAAGATGACGCGGTGCTCGGCGGCAGTATGGGGTTTTTATATTCCGCTCATAATGTTGGTTGCAATCGCGAGGAGCCTTGTAATCGGATAAAACGTTTAGCGGTCGTGTCAACTCGGACAGAAAACGTCATATATGCAATGAATGAAACGTTAAACCGGAATTTTATGAAAACACTAAATTATTCGTCACACCGGCGAAAGCCGGTGTCCAGTTCTTTGATTTTTCTGGATTCCGGCCTTCTCCGGAATGACAAGTTTAGAATAATTCAGCGACTTTTTAGTTAACCAGCAACCCAATTCATTCCATTTAGTGAGGTAGCTACCCATGCAAACCCGTGAAGAACGCGACACCATGGGGCCGGTGCAAGTGCCCGCCGAAGCATTATGGGGCGCGCAAACGCAGCGCTCGTTGCAGAATTTCAAGATTTCAAGCGAGCGTATGCCAGTGGCGTTAATTCATGCGCTGGCCAAGGTCAAGCGTGCGGCTGCCAAGGTCAATCACGATTTGGGATTACTCAATGCAGCCAGCACTGCGGCGATTATCGAAGCCGCCGATGAGGTGATCGCCGGTCATTTCGACGACCAATTTCCGTTGGTCGTATGGCAAACCGGTTCCGGTACGCAGACTAACATGAACGTGAACGAAGTATTGGCCAACCGGGCATCGGAAATTCTCGGCGGCGGGCGCGGCGCCAGCCGGATCGTGCATCCGAATGACGAGGTCAACAAAGGTCAATCGTCCAACGATGTGTTTCCGACCGCGATGCATGTGGCTGCGGTGCAGGAATTGCAGCAACGGCTGATTCCGGCGATTCAGCAATTGCGTGACACGTTGGCGGGCAAATCGCAGGCGTTCGACAGCATTGTCAAAATCGGTCGCACGCATTTACAGGATGCCACGCCGTTGACGCTGGGACAGGAATTTTCCGGTTACGTGGCGCAACTGGATCATGGCCTGCGCCATGTTGAAGCTGCAATGGCGCATGTGTGCGAACTGGCACTGGGTGGCACGGCGGTCGGCACCGGATTGAACGCGCACCCGGAATTCGCTGTGCGCGTAGCCGCTGAATTGTCGCGTCTGACCGGTTTGCCGTTTGTCACCGCGCCGAATAAATTTGAGGCGCTGGCGAGTAACGATGCGTTGGTGCATGCGCATGGCGCGTTAAAAACGCTGGCGGCGTCACTGATGAAAATCGCTAACGATATCCGCTGGCTGGCGTCCGGGCCGCGTTGTGGCATCGGTGAATTACGCATCCCTGAAAATGAACCGGGCAGCTCCATCATGCCGGGTAAAGTCAATCCGACGCAATCGGAAGCCATGACGATGGTGTGTTGCCAGGTCATGGGCAATGATGTGGCCATCAATATGGGTGGTGCGATGGGTAATTTCGAATTGAATGTGATGAAGCCGCTGATTATTCATAATTTCCTGCAAAGCGTGCGGCTGCTCGCCGATGCCATGGTCAGTTTCAACGAGCACTGTGCCGTCGGCATCGAGGCCAATATTGAGCGTATCGATATGTTGATGCATCACTCCCTGATGCTGGTGACGGCATTGAATCCGCACATCGGCTACGACAAAGCCGCTGAAATTGCCAAAAAGGCGCATCGCGAAGGCATCACACTCAAAGCGGCGGCGATTGCCACCGGCTATGTCACTTCAGAACAATTTGAATCCTGGGTTATTCCGGAGAAAATGGTAGGAAAGTAGGGCGGTTTAATTGCCCTGCTTTACGGTACACACCATGCCATCAACCAGCAAAAAACTCGATCCAGCAACTCGACGTGAACGTTTTGCGTGGTGTATGTACGATTTTGCCAATTCGGGCTACACCACCGTCATACTGACCGCTATCTTCAATGCTTATTTTGTCGGCGTGGTGGCCGCTGAGAGCGGTAATGGCTATGCCACATTACTTTGGACATTGACCATGGCTTGCGCCAATGCGCTGGTTTTGCTCAGTGCGCCGGTGGTAGGGGCTATCGCCGATTATTCCGGTGCAAAAAAACGTTTTCTGGTTGTTACGACAGTGGGCTGCGTGCTGTTTACCGCATTATTGAGCCTTGTCGGTCCTGGCGATATTATCCTGGCGGTTATTTTAGTTATCCTCGCGACTTATATGTTCGCCAGCGGTGAGAATCTGATTGCGGCATTTTTACCTGAAATCAGCACGCCTGAGACGATGGGGCGGCTTTCCGGGTATGGTTGGGCGCTGGGTTATTTAGGCGGCTTGCTTTCTCTGGTTTTATGTCTGGCTTATGTGACGTATGCTGAAAATAAAGGATTGGATGCCACACATTACGTGCCGGTTTCCACGTTGATTGTCGCTGCTTTATTTGGTATCGCCGCTTTACCGACGTTGCTGTGGTTGCGTGAGCGCAGCGGTATCTCAAATTCAATCCAAAATGTACATGTGCTACGGAAGGGGTTCGAACGGCTAAGAATTACGCTACGTTATGCCAACCGTCACACTGATTTATTCCGCTTTTTAATCGCATTAACCACTTATTATTCCGGTATTCATATCGTTATTGTGCTGGCGGCAGTGTATGCGCAAGAAGTGATGGGGTTTAAAACCCAGGATACGATTATCCTGATTATGGTAGTGAATGTAACGGCTGCTATCGGCGCCTTTCTGTTTGGCCATCTGCAGGACCGGATTGGTTCCAGTCGATGTATCGCCATTACTTTGTTGATCTGGATTGCGGCGATTATTTGCGCTTATTTTGCCACGGATGAGAGTTTATTCTGGATCGCTGCCAATTTAATTGGCACTGCACTGGGTGGCGCACAATCTGCGGGCAGGGCATTGGTAGGGCAGTTTACGCCGTCCGGGCGTCAAGGGGAATTCTTCGGTTTATGGGGGTTGGCTACAAAACTATCAGCGATCATCGGCCCGCTTACTTATGGCGGAATGATTGTCGTATTTGAGGGGGATCACCGGATAGCGATACTCAGCACACTGGTATTTTTTATCCTCGGACTTATGCTTCTTGCGACTGTGAATGAGAAGAGAGGGCGGGAAATGGCTAAAATCGAGTATTAAGCGACTTTCTCTAAACTAAAGATAAAAACCAGAATAATTTTATGATTACGAAGATGGGTTTATTTTTTAAAGCGCCTGTAGGAACAACTACAGATCCTACAGGGTATCATCTAAGTCAATTACACGACATTTAACGATAAATTATTTCTATTGCTATAAACTACTATTGCTTAGGTGGAAGCTCATTACGACCTTCAGCTGGTTGACCTTCATGTGTTGTTCCGTAACTCGCGTCACTTGCACTTTCTGGTACTGTTGGTTTGCCACAAGCTACTAATGTTAATGCAAAAAATGTTGCAACTAAAAATGCTGAAATTTTCATTTATGGGGACATCCTTAAAATTTATAAAAAGTAACACTAGTTTTTCTTTGTCACAATGAAACTATAGCATGTTACGCGTCGTAACCTTGCATTAAATTAATTTTAGATAAATTATTCAGATGAAAAAATAAGCTTGATCAGTTGAAAAGTTTGTTGCGATTAGCTGCTGAAAACTTCTGGATGACGTCGTTTTTACGTATCGTCCAGATGTTCGACAACACTTACTTATGACCGTTGAAAGCGAGTTACATCTACCACTGCGCATCATTTTATTTGACACATACCCGTAATAAGTACGTAACAAATCTCCTTTAGCATCTCTTAAAGGCGATGAATTTCGATGTAGTCGATGCAATTTCATTGCCTGGAAAACAATATAACCATTCCAAGTTTTTAATGACTAAAGGTTTTTTATTATGAGATTAAGTAATCAATGGATGTGTTTCACCAAAAACACCTTGAGTTTAGGTGTCATCGCGGCGCTTTCAGGTTTTGCAGTAGCTGATTCCTCAGATACCGACAAATCATATTTTCAACGTATCGCTACCTATCTGGTATGTGAGAATACCAGTTGCGATAGAAATTTGTTTGGTGATACGGTGGCTGAGATTGTTGCAGCTACTGAAGATGGAAATACCCTGATTTATACGGATAGTCCCACAGGAAAAATTGGCTTTGTAGATATTCGCGATACCGAAAACCCAATCGGTTTAGGGACGCTGAATACAGCCGGAGAACCCACATCCGTTACAGTTGCTGGCAATTATGCCTTGGTTGGGATCAATACATCAGCTAGTTTTCAGGAGCCCTCAGGAATTTTAGCGGTGTACCATCTACCTTCTTGCTTGGCGAAGATTTCCAATTGTTCACCTGTTCGTGAAATCAACATGCAGGGTCAGCCGGATTCTGTGGCTATCAGTCCAAACGGGCGATATGCAGCAGTTGTCATCGAAAATGAGCGCGATGAGGATGTCATTGTGGCCGGTGTGGAAGGTGGTTTGCCGCAGTCGCCAGCAGGCTATCTGAACATTATCGATGTGGTGGGCGCACCCGAAAATTGGGCAGTACGCCAAGTCGATCTGACAGGTCTGGCGTCGTATGGTGGTGATGATCCTGAACCGGAGTTTGTCAGCATTAATCACAACAACATTGCCGCTGTGACGATGCAAGAAAACAACCACATCGTGTTCGTGAATCTTGTCAGCGGCAAGGTAGTGCGGGATTTCAATGCCGGCACCGTCACGCTGGACGGTATTGATACTGCTGATAATAAATTAATTGATTTCACCAGTTCTTTAATCGATGTGGCACGTGAACCCGATGGTGTTGCATGGCTGGAGAATAATAAGATCATCACTGCTAACGAAGGAGATCTTTTTGGTGGTAGCCGCGGATTCAGCGTATTCAATCGTAGCGGCAAAGTGATCTATGATTCTGGCACTGAATTCGAATACTTGGCTGCTTCAGCAGGACATTATCCTGAGAAACGTTCTGATAACAAAGGAACTGAACCGGAGAGCGTCACAACTGGCCGGTATAAAAATGAGCAATTTATTTTCGTGGGATCCGAACGTGGCAATTTTGTCGGCGTGTACCAAGCGGATGATAATAAATTGGATTATAAGCAGATATTGCCAACGGGCGCGGGTCCGGAAGGCTTGCTTGCCATTCCAAGCCGCAATCTTTTCGTTGCCGCTACCGAAGTGGATTCACCCGTGCGCTCTCAAATCAATATCTTCCGCCTAGAACGTAAGCAAGCTGCATACCCTCAGATCAAATCCATAAGGCAGTCCGATGGCAAACCAATTGTCTGGGGCGCATTGTCGGCCCTATCTTCCGATAAGTACGATGGAGAACGACTGTATGCTGTTCATGATAGCGTTTATAACGAAAGCCGCATCTATAGCATTGATATCAGCGATTTTCCAGCAAAAATTACCCACGCAACGCAGCTATTGAAGAATGGTGCGGCTGTCAACTATGATCTCGAAGGGATAGCGCAACGTAGTGATGGCAGCTTCTGGCTCGTATCTGAAGGAGCCGGGACGTCGACGACTCGCAATTTACTCATTGAGGCGCATCGTGATGGTAGGGTGGTTCGCGAAATTCGCTTACCAACTGCGGTTGAAGCATTACAACAAAGTAATGGCTTTGAAGGTGTCGCCGTAATCGGAAAAGTAGGCAGGAATGAGCAGGTTTACGTGGCTTTTCAGCGGGAATGGAAAAATGATCCGGTTGGCATGGTACGAATCGGTCAATATACGCCAGCTTTGGACCTGGATCCATTTACCGAAGAAGGGGAATGGAAATTCTTTTACTATCCCCTTGATTCTGTCGAATCTCCGGCAGGTGGCTTTGTGGGTTTATCCGAAATTACCGCGCTGGGAAATGATAAATTTGCAATTATCGAGCGTGATAATCAGGCAGGCCCGGATGCGCGAATCAAACGTGTTTATCACATAGATATCAATGGTGTTATGCCCAAAACACAAACAGAAGGTAATTTTCCGATATTGAACAAGACCCTGGCGATCGATGTATTGCCCGCAATGCAGGCTGGTAAAGGTTGGGTTCACGATAAATTGGAAGGATTGGCACGAGCAGGCGACGGAACGGTTTATGTCGTTACCGATAACGATGGCGTTGACAACTCTACGGGCGAAACGCAATTCCTGAATCTAGGTAAAGTATTCAATTAATTCACTACGCATTCCCAGCAAGGCGCTGCTGAGCAATCGAAGCGGCGCCTTTTATGAGAATAGAGTACTTTTTGTTTTACCAAGCTTTAAAAAATCCACCTAATAGCAATTAATAGTTGCGAATATTGTTTTTCTAACAGCCTAATTTCTTACGCCAAGAAAGTAAAAAAAGAGATATGTTCTGGATACTTCGGTGATTCTATACAACCACAAAGCGATATACAGCTTTGAAGATACTGATGTGGTCATTCCACTTACTGTGCTGGAAGAATTGGATCATTTTAAGAGGAATAATGACATCAAGAATTTCGAGGCGAGGGAGCTCATACGAATCATGGGTCATTTCAATGTGGGTATGCAAGAAAAGACTAGATGTCAAAGCCAGCACTGGTTAATCAGCTATCATCTCAGAGTCAAATTTGATTAATTTCCGGGAGTGCAGAACCCATAGTGGCGCAGAGGAAGGGTGTAATTTTATGAATTTTCCGGCACTGAACAAATTTACGATCAAAATTTCTTTCTCATTGCTTAGCTACGAGCAATAACATGACCCGTTGCTGAATCATTTGCCTGCAACTTGTAACGTATTTGTATTCAGATACGATGGTATTAATACACGGATTGGTCTTGGGCTGATGCTAAAATCGACCGTGCTTTCCGCCTCAATATCACGATTGCGGAAATAATCACCATCGACTTGCAAGGGATAAGCCTGGTCATGCAATGTACATGAGATACTTTTACCGGAAAAATATTGCATAGGTAAGCTAGCTGGCTTACGCTGCAGAATTCTCATGGCTTTGATCAGTTCATGCTGATGCCGTGCGCCTGGTAAGAAACCAAGAACAAGTTCGTTTTTTGATGGGTTAGCAGCAGGAACAAGCTGTAAATTTCTTGCATACGCTGAATTGTTGGCTACGATGATATAGCCAGACCCATGATCAATGACTTGCTCGCCATCCACACTGACGGAAACAGTAGGATGATGCAATGAACATAAAGCTTTTAATCCATGCCAAATATAGATCGAGTCATTGAGCGGGCCTTTTCTTTTGCCAATATTTTTGACGGTGAGTGAATCCAAACCCATCGATGCCATATGGAAAAAAGGTTTCTCACCTTTGATGCCTTTACCGCTGATCAGACCATAAAATTGCTGCAGGCATGTTCCCGAGGCTATTGCCCGGAGTAAATCATCGGCATGGATGCTCATTTCATAGGAACGTGCAAACAACGATTCATTTCCACCCGGGATAGCATAAATAGGCGTGTCCGTTTTATTGATAGCATCTAACAATTTTCTTATCGTTCCATCTCCGCCGACTACGACGACAAGTTCACTCGTAGCGATGTTATCTGAAAGGCGCGTATATCCTTTCATCTTTTTTTCAGAGGTGCATACTTCAACATTCTTTCCATGGAGGGTAAGTTCCATTTCCAGCTGACAGGCAAGTGCTTCTGTGTTTCCTGCGCTGGATATCGGGTTAAAAATAATTAATATTTTTTCCGGGGAGGGTATTTTAATAACCATCTGATTAGTTTGGAATAAGAGATCGTCTTTCATGGATGGTGTTGAGTGTTTTTAAAATCATGGATTGAAAGGTAACTTTAGTGAGTGCATCCGATCAGATTAAGACCAGTCAACCGGTATTACCTTTACGTCTGCCCAGATCTGATTACACCAAGACTGATCAATCGGCGGCATGCCTTCCTTTATCCATTGCACCAGATATTTGGCGGTGTTGGGATAGGTAACTCGAATGGCTTTGGTTTCATACAGCCATTGCTCAATAATCCTGGAATCGACTGTGTGCATCATTTTTCCATAGCCTAATGTTTGCAAAGCGGCTGCATTAGAAACTTGTTCCATCTGCGCATGTAGCGGTTTTACCAGGATTTTCTTACCTAATTGTAAGGATTCGCTGGCCAGTTCAAAGCCGGCATTGCAAATGATTCCGGCGCAATCCGATAGATCTTTCTGGAATCCTTGCAGGGATAACGGTTTGCAATGCACATGCGCATAAGAAGAGGGTACAACCTCTGGAGAATACATAAAAAATTCAAATGCTTTAAATGGCGCTAACAGTGCCGCCATACGATGTTGATCCTCGAATGGCAGATAGACAATAATTTTATTTTTTTGTATTTGCTGGGAGATGATGGGGGTTTCAATAACCGGCGGCAATATGGGCTGATCGAAATGATGCCAGTGCAAACCAATGCCGATATCGACAGGAGCGAAATTTTTCATAACCGCCTCAGAGAGCGGATCATTGCCTGCACGCGGTATGTTATGGTGGAATGCATACTGATGATTGATGCCGATAGTTTCCTTATTTTGCCGGCGTGCTGCCCATGCGGTTACGGGCTCGTAATCACAAATGACCAGATCGTAACTGCTTAAATCCAGTTGCTTGATGTCTCTAAGAAAATTGAACGGTTTGGATTGCAGTACTGTTTTGATAGGACTGAGTTTGCCGTTTTTTGTGCTGAAAGTTAAACCATCACGCCATTGATAGCCATTAAAGACTTCCATATCAAAAAATTTATCTTGCGGCCTGCCGGTAAACTGATAGGTAACCTCAAGATTTGCAGCCTGAAATTCCCTGGCCATAATCCGGCCGCGCGTGATATGACCATTGCCCGTTCCTTGAATACCATAAAATATTTTCATTTCAGCACGGCCCCTAAACGGATGAGTACGGCACTGATATCCAAACCAAATGATTGGATTGCATTGTGGAAGCTTTGTGGGATTGTTGGTGGCCGTGTATCAATTGACCACTTGAATAGCATTAAATTATTTTGATGAGCGTTTTTCTGTGGCTTCATAGTCTCAACTTTGTTGAATGAAACCAGAGCAGTTTAGTGATTTGATATGACAAGAAAATGACCGATATTTTGCTTTTATGTGACAGTTTTATTAATGCGCATGCAGCTAAACGGGAGAAAAAACGCCAACGTCAGTTTTGCATCCAGTGCTGGATTTGTTCGCGTTGATTGGCATACCATAGCTTGCCGATATCCAATGCTTTTTGTTGGAGCGCCGAATTATTGGCGGAATCCATATTGCCGGGCATATCGTAGTTTTTCAGATAATGATTGATATACAGCACACGATTACCCAAAACTTCTTCGGTCATTCTGACATTCGCCATCATCTTCTCTCTGAGAATGATGGAGGCGATGCCTTTCGCCGACCATTGCACACCGCCGTATCCGCACGCTTTGGCACCGCTTACTGCAAAGCTGCGCCAGCCCGATCCGATGGAGAGCATTTTTATTTCATACTCTTTCCAGTATTGCTTGGCATGAAGATACGCGCTTAAGCCGGGATTATTCATGCCGACACCGCCATCGATTCGCCAGTTACCATCTTGCATTTGCACGGGCGGGTAGAACGATGGGGCAGCAGTGCAGGCATCGGCTATCTCGCTTAACAAAAAATCCGTTTGACTGTCATTGGTGAAAACTTCCAGTTGATCCTGATCCAGATTGAAACAAGGAATAAATATCCGTTTGTTGAGTGACGAGAGCCTCAGATTTTCCAATTCCTTTTGTAGGGTTAGGTTTTTCGAGTCACCTTTGAATTTGGGATGAAGTTGCAGCGTACTGAATAACCGGCGCAACCAGTGCTCCGCCATCATTTTTTCCAGCAATCTTTCTTGTAAAACCTTTTGAATGATTTCTGTTGCACTCAAACGTCGTCCCAGGATCAAGCAGGTGATTAATCCGCCCGAAGAAGAACCGGCGATCAGGTCAAAGAGATCATAGGTTGAGGCGCCAGTGTCCTCTTCCAGACATGCCAATACGCTCAATTGAATCAACAGATGGCTGCCGCCGCCGTCCAGGCTTAAAACCGTTTTGGGTAACAGTGAGTGTTTCAAATTGTTTTAAGCTGCCTTTCTATTGGCCAATAATTCTTCTTGCAACAGGCTTTTATATTGCTCAAACCGCTCAGACCAGAAAACCAATTCCAACGAGCCATCGTTATGTTCCAGCAAAGTCGAACAGCTTTCTACCCAATCGCCGTCATTGCAGTAAAGGATCGAATTGATTTCTCTTAATTCAGCATGGTGAATGTGGCCACAGACGACACCATCGACACCGCGATCTTTTGCCAGATGTGCCAATGCGTCCTCAAAACTGCTGATGTAGCTGACCGCATTTTTAACGCGCAATTTTAAGTAGGCCGCGAGTGACCAATAAGAAAACCCGAAGAACTTTCGCATGCCATTGATATAATGATTCAGATCCAGCAGGGTGTCATAAGCGACATTCCCCAGTTTCGCAAGCCAGCGGCTATTTTTGACGATGACATCAAACTCATCGCCATGCATTATCAACAGCTTTTTACCTTCAGTCGTGGTGTGTACATAATCTTGATGAATTTCAACATTACCGAATACATGACCGATGCAATCCCGCATTCCTTCATCATGATTCCCCGGTATGTAAATTACTTTAGTGCCATGCTTGGCTTTGCCTAAAATAGACCGGACCACGTTGGTATGCTCTTGCGGCCAGTAAGGATTCTTTTTAATACTCCAGAAATCAACAATATCGCCAACCAGGAAAAGATAGTCGGTTTCAACCGAATGCAGGAAATGCAACAATGCATCAGCCTGACAACCGCGAAATCCAAGGTGAACATCTGAAATCCACACGCTTCTTACTTTGATAGGGGCTTTATTCTTCACCATATATGCCTTTTAATTGGATTAGTGATGGCATGACAGCATAAAGCGCCTTTGTTAAGCTTCTTTGAAGTATTTGTTAAATATTCATGAAGTATTTATTAAAAAAGACAGTAGGGGGAGTTTTGCAATGATTCTTTGATGCGTATGAGCATATTCCAGTAAGATCCGCTTTTTATGGTAACTATTTTTACGGTAAGCACTTTAATACACAATGCACGCCACAACCGCCCTGAAGCTATCATTACCTGAATTGCAACAAGTTGAAGCGATTATTCAGGAGGATAATAATGTACATCTACACAGTAAGGTGCTTTGTCATGTGCCTTGCGATGATGATCTACTGCCAATTTACGCGCTGACACTCGGGAATATCGCGCAAGATATTCCGTGTGTGACTTATGTTGCCGGTATCCATGGTCTGGAGCGCATTGGCACGCAAGTAGTCATTGCTTTTCTGGAAGGTCTGCTCGAACGCCTTAAATGGGACCGGGTCCTGGCTGATATTTTGCAACGGGTGCGGATCAATATTTTACCCATCATCAATCCGGTCGGCATGCTGAACGCTACGCGTGCCAATGGGCAGGGTGTCGATCTCATGCGCAATGCGCCGGTGGATAGCCACGAAAAAACCATCTGGCTGGCTGGAGGGCACCGGATTTCATCGGTGTTGCCGTGGTATCGGGGAAAGTCCGGTGACGCCATGCAACCGGAAGCACAAGCACTGTGCGATTTTATTAAGCAGGAAGTCTTACCTGCACCGTTTAGCCTGGTCCTGGATTGCCATTCCGGTTTTGGTTTTCGCAACCAGATCTGGTTTCCGTATGCCAAAAGCCGGCTGGAGCCGATTAAACATCTCAAAGAAGTTTATTACTTGCGCCAGCTCTTTATGCAGACTTATCCGCATCAGGATTATTTGTTTGAGCCGCAATCACAGCATTATTTGACCCATGGTGATCTGTGGGATTTTCTTTATCAACAATCGCTGGCGAGCAACAATGTTTTCTTGCCCTTAACGCTTGAAATGGGCTCGTGGCGGTGGATTCGCAAAAATCCGCTGCAGTTGCGCCGATTGCAGGGTTTATATCACCCGGTCAAACCCCACCGGTTGAATCGCGTGCTGAGAAGCCATTTAATTCTGATGGAATTTCTGTTGCACGCGACCTTGTCGTATCAGAACTGGCTCAATCAAAGCGAGATGCCGGGATTGGAACAACAAGCACGGGCGTTATGGTATTCATGAGGGATAGCGAGCATTTCGTGCTGATTCGGGGATTATTGCGTGAGGCACGGCACTGGGGAGAATTTTCCGGAAGTCTGCAACAGCAATTTCCCTGCGCCATGATCAGCACACCGGATATTCCGGGAAATGGCCAGTTGCATCAGGCCATCAGTCCAAAAACCATTGCGGAGATGACTGAAGCATTGCGCGAGCAAATCAATACAACCCAGCCACTCCGATTGATCGCGCTTTCCATGGGCGGAATGATCGCGATGGATTGGATGACGCGGTATCCGGACGAAGTGGAAGCGGCAGTTCTCATCAACACCAGCGCAAGACCGTTATCGCCGTTTTACCATCGTTTGCGCTGGATGGTTTACCCCCAAGTCATCCAAATGATTTTTCATGCGGCTGCACAAAAGGAAGCGGATATCCTGAGTCTGACTTCAAATCGTCACAGTCACGACAGAAAACTGCTGGAATCCTGGCAACAGTGGCAACAACAAAATCCGGTATCAAAGGCCAGCGCCAGAAACCAGTTTCTGGCCGCTGCAAAATTTTCCATCACGAACAAACCGCAGCAACCCATACTTATTGTGACCAGTATGGCTGACCGTCTGGTGGATTATCGTTGTAGTCTGAAATTGGCGGAAACTTGGCAAATCGGCTATATGCAACATGAGACGGCCGGTCATGATTTGCCGCTGGATGAACCGGAGTGGTTGGCTGGTGCTATCAAGCAATGGTTTGAGCTGCAGATGGATGTTTAAGTTGTAGCCGAAGAGCCGACCATATTCCGGTTGAGTGTGATGTGGTTTTATTATGCGCTATTGAGCAATAACTCAGGCAGCAACTTCAATATACTGAACGATACTTGTTGGTTGTGGTACAGGCAAACCATCTCCAATCATCCCTTCGATATGCAGTCCAATTGCTTCACGAATTTCCCGCTCTGTTTCTTCAATCGTAGAGCCGGTCGCGATGCAACCAGGCAAATCGGGCACATAGGCTGAGTAGTTATTTTCTGCTTTTTCGACAACGATTGCATAACGCATGATTTACTCCTTTAGTTTTGCTTGCTTGAGTATGCTATTCAAAGTGCCCGGTGCTAAATCATCGCCAGGTTTCCCAGATACAGTTACGCGACCGCTTTTGTTTTGATTGGATGCTTGAATTGTCGATGGCTTCCTCGCATTGTGACAAGATACCAGCCATCTTGTTTCAGCATTCTCAATATTTCATTAACTTTCATGTAAGTAGGGTAGTAAATTACAATAATTTTCCCATAATTCCTAATGTGATGGTAAGTACACAGTTAGCCAAACCAGAATCAATGACAGAACGATACAACTGTTACCAGATAATGCGTGTCTTTGATTACCATCTGCTGGTTATTATGTTTGATTGCAAGACTCGATCCTTGCTCCTGTTCAGTGATATCGAGAAAGATTAGATCGAGTGTTACGTTAGATCTATCCACGTTTCCAGTTAGTGAGAGAAATTTTTGGTTTTTTCTGAATTTCTTCGATTTGTTTCTTGTAAGTATAAACCACAAAGAAAAGGACAATAATTGCACCAATTAATAGGAGTACTGCTGGCAGCAGCGATAATGATAATTTCTGCGCCCATTCTAGCGGCAAGAGCTTATCAATTTGCAACCACTCAAGGAGAACATGAAGCGATCCTGAGAGGAATGAAAATAGCCACGCTGCCCATTTAGCTGAAGTACTCGGCAGGAAATCGATTACTTTGAATGGAGGTTCCATGAATTTCTGCCTTAACAAAAATTAAACTTCAGAAATGGATGAAAATTATCTCGTCAGAAGTGAGTTCCAATACAGTAAGCCTTATGATGTTTCCTTGTGTTTTATGGCGGCAAGTTAAATTATTTTGATCATACCAAACTTTGCAAGCTCCACAGAGATAAGACCAATAAATCAGTAAAAAATTGAACGTCATTCTTTTGTCACATTGATCCTCTATCTTATCAGCATTCAATTGCTATGCTGGGAGCGGAATTATGCTTGACGTGGATACCTTGCTGAAAGATTATTTTCAAAATACGGATGAGACGAGTGATAAGCCGCTGATGAAGGCTGCTGCTTCGGTCTTGAAGAAGCTATTTCATCAGAAAGAAATCAACGCATTCATTGAAACACACCGGCATTTGGAAGGGTTGGAGTTCAATGATGCGGTGCTGGAGCATTTTAATTTTAGCTTTCAGGTTTCCAGCAAAGATCGTGCACGTATCCCTGATCAGCGCCGGGTGCTGATTGTCGCAAATCATCCGCTCGGTTCTCTGGACGGGCTGGCGCTGCTTAAGTTGGTGTCGGAGATCAGAACCGACGTGAAGATTGTCGCAACGACTTTGTTGAACTGCATTGATCCGCTGCAAAGCTTGTTTCTTTCGGTGGGTAATTTAGCGGAATCCGCGAATCATCGTGACAATTTGAACCAGATTGTTGATGCATTGGAAGCGGAGCAGGCTGTTATTCTATTTCCGACCGGGGAAGTATCGCGTATTTGCCCGCTGGGTGTTCGTGACGGCAAATGGAAAACCGGGTTTTTATCGCTGGCCAAGAAAACCAAAGCACCGATTGTTCCTGTTTATATTGGCGGCAAAAATTCCACACTATTTTATGGTCTTTCGAGCCTCTACAAACCGCTGGGTACGATGATGCTGGTCAATGAGATGTTCAACCAGAAGGGCAGTGAAATTTCATTCCGGATTGGTAAACCGATCCCATGGGAATCCATTGCGGCAATGGATTTATCTAAGAAAGCCGTGGCAAAATTGATGCGCAAGCAGGTCTATTTATTAGATAAAAAGAAGAAAAAAGAACTGTTTAAGCCGATTGAAAATATTATCCACCCCGTCCGCACCAAATTAATCCGCAAGGAGCTGAAGGCGTCGCAACTGATCGGTAAAACCCAGGACGGCAAACATATTTATCTGTTTGACTATATGCCGAATTCCAGTGTGATGCGTGAGATTGGTCGGTTGCGCGAATTATCTTTCCGGCAGGTGCAGGAAGGTACCGGCAATGCGTTGGATATCGATAGCTATGATCGTTATTACCGGCACTTGATTCTGTGGGACGAAGACGAATTGGAAATTATCGGCTCCTATCGCATTGGTGAAGCATCCAAAATTCTTAAGGAACATGGAGAATCAGGGTTGTACACCCATAGCTTATTCGAGTTTGATTCAGCGTTTGTTCCTTATCTTGAACATGCCATCGAACTGGGGCGCAGTTTCATTCAACCGCGATACCAGGGGAAACGCAGTCTGGATTATCTCTGGTACGGGATTGGCGCGTATCTATATCAGCATCCAGAAATACGTTATATGGTTGGACCAGTTTCGCTGAGTACTGCTTTGCCTGAGTCTGCGCAAAAAGTGATTGCAGGTTTTTATACAGAACTTTTCGGTAAAGACGAGCTACTTGCTAAACCCAGGTTGCCGTTCGAATTTGAGCAAGTAGAGGATTTTACGCCATTCAAGAAGGTTGCGGATGAGGTTGAGTACAAACAAGCTTATACGATTCTGAAAGAAAAAATGGATGAATTCGGCGTGAAGGTTCCGGTACTCTATAAGCAATATGTGGAACTATGCCAGCTGGGCGGTTGCGAATTTCTGGGGTTTAATATCGATCCAACCTTTTCTAACTGTGTCGATGCGCTGATTCTGGTGCATATCGATACCATTAAAGAAAAGAAAAACCAACGCTATATTGAAAGCCATGCAATGGTCATGCAGAGTCTAAACTCCGCATAGTGAAGCTTATGAACATCCGGGCATTTTTATAGGTGGCGTGCGATGACTTGATTGCCGCCATTTGATTTGGCTTGATTAATAGCATCATGGGTGGCTTTAAATAATTCAGGGAAACTTTCGATCGAATCCGGTTGCATCTCTGCGACGCCAAGGCTTGCGGTCACATTCAGGTCTGATGGATGCAAATTTTCAATAGCTTGCCGTATTTTTTCTGCAATGATCGTTGCATTAGAAATATTGCAGTGGGACAGTAACAAAACAAATTCTTCGCCATCATAACGCGCAACGATATCTTCTTTGCGAGTAGGTTTAACTAATTCGGAAGCAATCTCTTTCAATACCAAATCACCCGTTAAGTGACCGTAATTCTCATTGATTATATTGAATTTATCGATATTCACTATAATCAGGCTATAGGGAATACTATGACGTGTTGCTTCGCGCAATCTTGATGAAACAGCTTCCATCATAAAGTAGCGATTATACAAACCGGTCAATGGATCCTTTACTGTTAATTCCTGCATGACATGTTGCTGGGCGACTGTCTTATCCAGTAACTTCTTACTGGTAATTAGATTGCTGACTCTTGCAAGCAATTCTTCTTGGATTAGGGGTTTGGTAACGTAATCATTGGCTCCCAAGCGCAACAATTCTACTTTGTGTGCGGTATCATCAAGCACCGAGAATACCAATAAGGGCACATATTTTTTATTATCCTCAGCAAGGTGCCGTAATGCTTTGACAGTTCCCTGGCCATTTAATTTGCCTTTGAGCAATATATCGGTCAACACTAAATCGTAGGCATTCTTCTGGAATGCTTCTAACCCCTCTTCACCCGTGGCGAAATGATCGACGGTATAGCCGTTGTCTCTTAACACCGCCGATGTTAAGTTGACAACTGATGGACTGCCTTCAATATATAAGATGTGCCCCGACATGGTTTTGCTGCCGTTTTTTCTAGAAAACTGAGCAGCATAACTGGTGATTTTGTCCAATTCATGTTTAGCAAATATTTTTGTTACACCTGCTGAAAATGCTTCGTCCAATAATTCTTTATCTTCATTCGAAGTAACCATAACCAGCGGTATTTGCCGGGTGCGGGAATCGGCACGCAGATGTGACGAAAACTTTGGACCATCCATATCCTGTAAATGCATTGCAATAAATACCAAATCAAAAGGCTGCTGCTTAAGCAATGTCAGGGCTTCTTCGCCGGTTGAAACCTGCTTTGTTTCAAGTCCGCCAGATTCAATCGCAGACGATAGAAGTTTTTGATACGTTCTGGATGGTTCAACGATAAGTCCTTCCATATTCTAATACCCCTTCAATCACATAAATCTGGTTGCAGACTGTCAACAAAACCGGTCTGTTACGATATGAGAAAGGATATCGACATCAATATTGATTTCTTTTAGAAAGTTTGTGAAATATGAAATTTATTTTTGGATGTTTGGACTTAAGGTTGTCGAGATGTTACGCATCCTGGAAATAATCATGGCAATCGAGCGGGAATTCGAAGTGTGATCAACCATATAGCGTAACCATGCTATGGTTTAATTTAGAATGTTTACGCGATTTAAAAAACAAAGTGCGACAGCGAACAGACACGTGCCAGGAGTTTACGCGAAAATTTTATTTTAACACTTCATGAAGATATCTTATGACTACTTCTAATACCGCAACATCTGACGTACTCAAACAAGAAAAAACTGGTATCACTACTGTTCCTATACAAACGCAGGCAAGTGCAGTTTCTTGGGGTGCTATCGTGGCTGGAGCGGCAGCAATTGCTGCTCTATCGCTTATCCTTCTTATTTTGGGAACAGGTTTGGGACTATCTTCGGTATCGCCGTGGTCGCACAACGGGGTCAGTGCTATGACTTTCGGTGTATCAACCATCCTTTGGCTGACCTTTACACAACTTTTTGCTTCCGGAATAGGCGGTTATCTTTCCGGCAGACTGAGGACAAAGTGGATTGCAGTACATTCGGACGAGGTTTACTTTCGCGATACCGCGCATGGTTTCTTGGCTTGGGCTGTCGCTACGCTTGCAACTGCAGTGATACTAACTACGGTAATCGGGTCGATCATCAGCGGCGGAATACAGGCTGGAGCTACCGTGGCGAGGGGTGTTGCCACCACTGCGGCGGCTGCAACTGTAAGTGTTGCTTCCACTGCAGGGTCTGGGATAGTGAATTCCAATTCTGAGAGTAGCTCAATGGATTACTTCATTGATTCACTGTTCAGGAAAGATGTGAGCACAGATTCAAGTGCGGTTATACCCGCAACCGGAACACTCGAAGTTGCCCGTATTTTCATAAATTCCATACAAACGAAAAACCTCCCCGAAGAAGACATTCGTTATATAGGTCAAGTGGTAGCACAGCACACCGATTTGACTCAACAAAATGCTGAGAAGCGGGTAAGAGATACATTTACCCGTATCCAGGAAAAACTACAAGATGCTGAAACAATCTCAAAAGAAGCGGCTGATCAAGCACGTAAAGCTTCCTCTTATGCATCGCTGTGGTTGTTTATCTCGCTACTTATCGGTGCATTCGTTGCCAGTTTTTCGGCCACCTACGGCGGTCGGCAACGGGACATGTAATTACACAACTAACTCATTAAGGAAACAAACAAAATGCGTTCAATACTTTTATTTCTTATAGGTGTCCCCATTCCTATTATTATTCTCATAGCGTTATTCGTGCACTAGGGCCTGTTAACGGTATTTCATATCATATGTTCAGAAAAATTTGGGATGCCGTACCGGCTTTTTCCAAAATTCAGATGAATATGTTCATAATTTATTTAATCCTAAATAAGGAGTAGAAAATGTTTAATTGGGCTCTTACATTTTTAGTTATCGCATTAATTGCAGCTGTTTTAGGGTTTAGTGAAATCGCAGGTACTGCTACGGAAATAGCATGGATTGCATTCATAGTCGGTATCATCATGGCTATAATTTTCTTTATAACAGGTAGACGTACTCCCCCCCCATAATCAATTTGATCTACTTGAGATTCCTCTTGGCAATACAGCGGAGAATCTCAAGTTCAACCGGACAGTTTTCAGCGGGGAATTTGCTTCGCAAATTTTGTGCTCTTCTGCACAAGGTCTTATGCCTGCAAGCTGGTTCCGCTCAGTCGGTTATCTTAGAGTTAGTTGCATATATGCACGAGAATCAAACTGAAATCTTAATAAATCAGTTATCAGATTTTCCGATTCGGTGAACAGATATCTCAAGCGTGCGGTGCAATTTGATTTTTGGGGCTGGTTGACAGATGGGCCAATTCGCAAGGTTCTCAGGTTGACAAAAGCTTACATTCGCAAGGTTAATTGACAAAAGTCGATTAATGCAAGGTTGTGGATGGCAATGTTAATTTTTCAGCCCTCATTTGTGGTCGAGAAAATCAACAATAGTTAATTAGAAATGATAAATGTCAAAAATTAATACACCGAATCATATTGGGTTTATACCGGATGGTAATCGTAGATGGGCGTTAAGCCATGGATTAACGAGAGACGCAGGTTATTCCCATGGAATCGCCCCAGGTTTATTATTATTCGAAGAATGTAAAAAAAGAGGAATTAAGGAAATATCTGTTTATTGCTTTACTCAAGACAATACCAAACGACCAAATATACAAAAAAAAGCCTTTAGTACCGCTACTTTAACATTTGTAAATGAAATTTCTGATCGAGGGGCTGCATTGCTAGTTGTGGGCGATGATTCTTCATTACAATTTCCTATCAGTTTAAAACAATTTCGACAACGTAAAGGAAAAGGTATTAAAGTAAATTTACTGGTTAATTATGGTTGGGAATGGGATTTAAATGGCCTTAAAACGGGCAAGTTACGATCGGAAGATGTTTCTAGAATCGATTTGATTGTTCGTTGGGGCGGCGGGAGGCGATTGAGTGGTTTCTTGCCTGCTCAATCGGTATATGCAGATATTTATGTGAGAGAAGAATATTGGCCAGATTTTGAGGTCAAACATTTTGAGCAAGCTCTTGCTTGGTACAAAAAACAAGATCGCAGTCTAGGTGGTTAAAATATAGCAAGCTAAATTAGTTAATAGTTAATTGAGCTGTAATCATGAATTGTTTGTTTAGATATGAAGGGGTAAACTTCGAATAAATTTCTGTTCGTTTCTTAACTTAACTGAAAACAGAAATCTAATTTTAAAATCGAATAAAGGAGTTTTTTTGATGAGAAGAATTGCTAAATTATCTTTACTGCTTTCTATATTTTTTCTTTTCTCGTCTCAAGCTGTTGCGTCTGACAGTTATTTTGGTAACTCAAGCGAGAAATTTGTAAGTGGTATTGCTAATGCGGTTACTGGGTGGGTGGAGTTACCTAAGAACGTTATTTTAACTGGCCAGAAAGAGGGACCAGTTTATGGTGCGACAATTGGTTTGGCAATGGGTATCATGCATACAGTCGGTCGTAGTTTAGTGGGCGTGCTTGATGCAGCTACTTTCTTTATTCCAACCAAACCATCGGTTAATCCTCCTTTTATCTGGCAAGATTTCTCCAGAGAAACGTCCTATTAATCGGCTTGCTATCTCCAAGAATAACAACAGAATCTTCAAAGAATACATTCCTGCGTTTTAGGAAGGATGTATTTTTTATCCGATACAGAAAATGAAAACGCCATACCAGTGCGATGATATGGCGTTTTCACAGAGCGTAATGCAGCGAATACTAGCGTTGCGCCTCAAGTGCTGCAATTCTTTCTTCCAGCGGCGGGTGTGACATGAATAAGCGCATGAGTCCGCTACTCCCTCCGGAAATACCAAAAGCGGCCAACTGATCCGGTAAATGTGCCTGTTCGTGAGTTAATTGTAAGCGCCGCAATGCAGCGATCATTTTGTTTCTGCCCGCTAAACTGGCACCACCGGCATCGGCACGGAATTCACGTTGGCGGCTAAACCACATAACAATAATACTGGCCAACACACCCAGAACGATTTCAGCAATGATGGTGGTAACCCAGAAAGCAGGACCATGCCCATTTTCTGTTTTAAATACGACACGATCCACAGTGTGTCCAATGACACGCGACAGAAAAATCACAAATGTGTTGACGACACCCTGAATCAGCGCCAATGTCACCATGTCCCCATTGGCAATATGACTGACTTCATGCGCGAGTACGGCTTCAGCTTCATCCTGGCTCATGGTATTTAAGAGCCCGGTACTGACCGCGACCAGTGCGGAATTTTTAGACATTCCTGTGGCAAAAGCATTGACATCCGGCGCGTTAAAGATGGCAACTTCCGGCATACCGATACCGGCTATTTTTGCCTGCCGTTGCACGGTGGTGATTAGCCAGTGTTCTTGCGCATTACGTGGAATTTCAATAACTTGTGCACCGGTAAATCGTTTTGCTGTCCACTTTGACAGAGCAAGTGACATAAACGAGCCGCCAAATCCAAATACTGATGCGAACAGTAATAGGGAATTGATGTCCAGACCTGTTCCTTGCTCGTCTAAAATTCTTTCGAATCCAAATAGTCTTAGTGTAATGCTAAGGACAACAATAATGGCCAAGTTAGTTGCTAAAAAAAGTATAATTCTTTTCATTCCTTTACTCCATGATATCGATAAAATACAGAACAAAGCTGGTGTTGATATGTGAGCTTTTTTTCACTTTTCAAGCGGATTATATTTGAATTTTTCTGATTGGGCTGCTGACGGAATGTTATTCAAATTGACTACTAGAGATCTTAAACCTAATAATTTAGGTGCCAGATTTCTTGTACCGTTCAAATGAATTCAGTATTTTCTGAAAGTAAGTACGGAAATAAGACAGAGTAATTCACCGATGGATGATCTTTGATCATTACTGGGCAAACAGCGTAGTGTGAAATTATCGCGAAGGTTGGGGTGATGTACTTTTGACAATCTGAAAAAGTATCTCCCCTTCCTTGATCATGCCAAGGTCACTACGAGCGCGTTCTTCAATTGCTTCAAGGCCTTGTTTCAGGTCATTCACTTCGGCCTCAAGCTTGTTGTTGCGATTCTGCAGTATTAAATTATTTTCACGTGCTGTAACAACATCTTGATCGGCCTGCCAGACTTTAAGCCAGCTTGCTTTACCGTACCATAAGGGATACTGCATCGCAGCAATCAGTAGCAGCAGTATAAAACTCAAAAGCTTCATTACTTGAGCTGATAAAATGCTCTCCGGCCAGCATAGCTTGCTGAATCCCCTAGGTCTTCTTCAATTCGCAATAACTGATTGTATTTTGCGAGACGGTCGGAACGGGATAATGAGCCGGTTTTTATTTGTAATGCATTGGTTGCAACCGCGATATCAGCGATGGTGGTATCCTCGGTTTCTCCGGAACGATGTGAAATGACCGCGGTGTAGCCGGCGCATTTTGCCATTTCAATAGCTGAGAGTGTTTCAGTCAGCGTGCCAATCTGATTTACCTTGATCAAGATGGAGTTGGCAATGCCCCGTTTGATACCTTCTTGCAAAATTTTTGCATTGGTAACGAAAATATCATCACCGACTAATTGAATCGATTTGCCCAATTTGTTAGTGAGTATTTCCCATCCATCCCAATCATGCTCGCTCATGCCATCTTCGATACTGATGATCGGGTATTTATCTACCCAGGATGCGAGGTAATCAGCAAACTGCGCTGAAGTCAGATGCAGGCCATCCGATGCCAGATGGTATTTACCGTCCTGAAAGAATTCTGAGCTAGCACAGTCAAGGCCAATCGCGACTTCTTTGCCAGCCTGGTACCCTGCCAGATCAATGGCTTGTACAATTAATTGCAGGGCTGCCTCATTATTTTCCAGATTAGGGGCAAATCCGCCTTCGTCGCCGACGGTTGTAGGCATGTTTTTTTCGTTGATGAGATTTTTCAGTGCGCTAAAAACTTCTGCTCCGCAACGAATGGCATCATGGAAGTTTGAAATGCCCAACGGAACAATCATAAATTCCTGCATGTTGATATTGTTGTTGGCATGTGCACCACCATTAATCAGGTTCATCAAAGGAACGGGCATAGACATCAAGCCGGCACCGCCCAGATAACGATACAATGGTAAACCGGATTCTTCGGCAGCGGCTTTGGCGACAGCGAGAGATACCGCTAGAATGGCATTGGCACCGAGTCTGGATTTATTTTCAGTACCATCCAGGTTGATCAACGCTTGATCGATGAAACTTTGGTCGATAGCGTCCAACCCCATTAATGTTTCCGAAATCTCAGTGTTAACATTTTCCACAGCTGTGAGCACACCCTTGCCTGAGTAGCGTTGCATATCCCCATCTCTCAGTTCTACCGCTTCCTTGGTTCCAACAGATGCTCCAGAAGGAACAGAAGCTCGGCCTAATACGCCTGATTCCAGCAGTACATCTGCTTCAATTGTTGGATTACCACGAGAATCAAGAATCTCGCGGGCGATAACATCTACGATTGCGCTCATGCTACATTTTCCCTGTTATTGAATTAGTATTATTTCTACTGCGATATTGTTACTTGCTCAGTACTGCATGTATTTTCTCATCTCCCGTACGCTGGCTGCTGCTGCGAAAGCTGATGGCTGCCTGAATATAGGATTTAAATAGTGGGTGACCCTGTCGAGGCGTGGAAGTAAATTCTGGATGAAATTGACAGCCAAGAAACCATGAATGCTCTGTTTCCGGAAGTTCTATCATTTCACATAGGCTTTCTTCTTTGGATAAGCCACCGATGCAAAGCCCCGCTTTTTCTAAATTGGGGATATAAAGATTATTGACTTCATAGCGATGACGGTGACGTTCAGTAATTTTATCCGCACCATACGTTTTCCAAGCTAGCGAGTGTTTTTTCAAAATACATTCCTGACCACCTAAGCGCATACTGCCGCCGATGTCAGAGTTTTCATCGCGTATTTCAATTTGCCCATCCCGGGTACGCCATTCCGTAATCAATCCGATGACCGGATACGGGGTATCCGGATTAAATTCAGTACTGTGTGCGCCTTTCATCCCAGCCTTGTTACGCGCATATTCAATGACTGCCAGTTGCATTCCTAGACAAATACCTAGATATGGAATACGGTTGGTACGAGCAAAATGGATGGCCATGATCTTGCCTTCCACGCCGCGTTTGCCAAAACCGCCGGGAACCAGGATCGCGTCCATATTAATGAGGCTGTCTGTACCTTCTTTCTCGATAGTTTCAGAGTCTATGTAGTTGATAGTAATCCGGCTGTTAGTATGAATGCCTGCATGAATCAAAGCTTCAGATAGCGATTTATAGGATTCGGTTAAATCGACGTACTTGCCGACCAGCGCAATAGTAACGGTATATTTCGGATGTTCCAGCGCATAAACTAAATTCTTCCAAACACTTAGGTCAGCTGGTTTGGCCAGAATATTTAATTTATGGCAGATGATTTCATCGAGCATTTGCTCGTGCAGCAAGCCTGGGATTTTATAAATACTGTCAACATCGATGGCGGATATTACCGCTTCTTCCTGGACATTGGTGAATAACGCTATTTTGCGACGCTCTTCCTTGGGTACTTCACGATCTGAACGGCATAGTAATACATCCGGCTGGATTCCAATTTCCCGCAATTCTTTGACAGAATGCTGCGTGGGTTTGGTTTTTAACTCACCGGCTGAGCCGATATAAGGCAGTAAAGTGAGGTGGATGAAACAAGTATCCGTGCGTGGATTCTGCACAGCCATTTGCCGGATCGCTTCCAGAAAAGGGAGTGATTCGATATCACCAACTGTGCCTCCGATTTCGATAATCGCGACTTGTGCATCACCAACGCCTGCTTGAATATAGCGCTTTATCTCATCCGTGATATGAGGAATTACTTGTACCGTGCCACCGAGATAATCGCCGCGCCGTTCTTTGCGAATAACACTTTCGTAGATTTGACCTGTCGTGAAGTTGTTATGCCGGGTCATGCGGGTGCTGATGAAACGTTCATAATGGCCCAGATCGAGATCCGTCTCGGCGCCGTCTTCCGTGACAAACACTTCGCCATGTTGAAACGGACTCATCGTGCCGGGGTCGACATTGATATAGGGATCTAATTTAAGCATAGTTACTTTAAGCCCACGTGTCTCAAGCAGTGCGGCCAGGGATGCGGCGGCAATACCTTTGCCCAAAGAAGAAACAACGCCACCTGTCACAAAAACATACTTGGTCATGAATGGTTATCGTAACTAGAATAATTCAGGAGAATTGTGAGAGAGTTTTTGCATGACTTTTTAGCAGACAACTTTTTCAGTATTTATTAACGAATTTCAGCAAGTAATCGATCCATCATTTGCTCAGCTTGGTGGCAGTAGCTACTACCAAAAAGGTTCATGTGATTAAGAATATGATAGAGGTTATACACAACCTTGCGAACATTATACCCGGAATCCAACGGATAATCATATCGGTAAGCAGAATAAAAATCGGCCGGAAGGCCGCCAAAAAGCTCAGTCATGGCAATATCCGTTTCACGATCACCGTAATATACGGCAGGGTCAAACAGTACCGGATTTCCTGAGCCATCATAGGCATAATTGCCACTCCAGAGATCGCCATGTAAAAGTGATGGGGATGGTGTTACACCCGAAAAGAATTCATCCAGATCGATTAATAATTGCTCCCCTAATTTTTGCAATTTTCCGTTAAATCCATTGGTTTTAGCCAGATCTAATTGATACCCTAGGCGATGCATTTTCCAGAAGTTAGTCCAATCGGAAGAAGCGGTATTAATTTGCGGGGTTTGTCCGATTGTATTATCACGAATCCAGCCAAATTGTTTGGAAACAGTACGGTGCATGGCTGCAAGCTGTATGCCCAAGTCGGATGCTTTGCCGCGGTTGCCAGCGTTCAAATCCAGGTATTCCAGAACCAGCCAGGCAGCGTGATCATTTTGGCCAAAGCAGACGGGTAGTGGTACACGTACGGTGTGTGACTGATGGATTTCCATTAATCCGGCAACTTCCGCTTCAAACATAGAAAGATTGCCGGGCGAGTTCAATTTAACAAAATAATGTTGTGCGCCATCACCAATACAATAGGTTTGATTAATACAACCCCCGCTAATTGGGCGGGTGTCTTTTATCTTGAAGGGGTGGCCGCTGGTTGTGGAAATTTGTGTGCTGATTTGATCCCAGGCATCCATATGTTTGTCTCTTTAAAAGCAGCTGGAACGTATATTCAGGATAACCACTGCCTGGCTTGGTTAATTGCTCTTTGTACTTGATCGGGTGCTGTTCCGCCGGTGTGCTTGCGGCTTTGCATTGAACCTTCCAGCGTCAAGACAGCAAAAATGTCTGGCTCAATCTGTGGCGAAAATTTTTGTAGCGTATTCAGATCAAGATCAGCGAGATCGCAACCTTTTTGTTCCGCATATTGCACTGCTTTTGCCACAATCTCGTGCGCATCGCGGAAAGGCATGCCTTTTTTAGTCAAATAATCGGCCAGATCAGTGGCTGTGGCATAACCACGTAATGCTGAGTGGCGCATGGCTTCTTGGTTAACACGAACACCGGTGAGCATGTCCGCATAGATCCGTAACGTATCGGTCAATGTATCGACAGTATCAAAAAGCGGTTCTTTGTCTTCCTGGTTGTCCTTGTTATAGGCGAGCGGCTGTGCTTTCATCAAGGTCAGCAGGGCAACCAGATGGCCATTGATACGACCGGTTTTGCCGCGTACTAATTCAGGGACGTCCGGATTCTTTTTTTGCGGCATGATCGAAGAACCGGTACAAAACCGGTCGGCTAATTGAATAAAGCCGAACGATGGATTCATCCATAAAATGAATTCTTCCGACATGCGGGATAAATGGGTCATGATCAGGGCTGCACAAGCGGTAAATTCAATGGCAAAATCCCGGTCTGAAACAGCATCCAACGAGTTTTCGCAAATCCCATCAAAACCCAGTATTTCTGCAACCCGTTCACGATTGATCGGATAGCTGGTGCCAGCCAGTGCTGCTGCTCCCAGCGGTAATTGATTCACACGTTTTCTACAATCAGTTAATCGTCCGATGTCGCGTTTCAACATTTCAAAATAAGCCATTAGATGATGACCAAAGGAAACAGGCTGCGCGACTTGAAGGTGAGTAAAACCTGGCATAACGGTATGGATATGCTGTTCCGCCAGATTTAATAAAGCGTGTTGCATGGCTTTGATCAAATCAATGATTTCATCAATTGCAGTGCGCAAAAACAATCGGATGTCGGTAGCGACTTGATCATTACGTGAACGGCCGGTATGTAAGCGTTTGCCGGCATCACCGACTAGAGTAGTCAAACGTTTCTCAATATTTAAATGCACATCCTCTAGTTCCAGCAACCAAATAAATTGCTGATTACGAATTTCATCACGAATCTGATTTAAGCCTTGCTGGATATCTAGCAAGTCTTCATTACTGATAATTCCTTGCTCTGTAAGCATTTGTGCATGAGCCAGTGACCCCTGAATGTCGTATTCGGCCAACCGCTGATCAAAACCGACAGAGGCGGTATAGCGCGCCACAAGTGCCGAGACCGGCTCATTGAACCGTCCGGACCAGGTTTTTTTATTATTTTCTTTTTCTAATGCTGAGTAATTATCCATTGTGTTGCTATAATCCCTTATTTCCTGCCGTGAGAAGCGTCGATTATAAAACATAAACGCATAGCCGGTCATTTTGCGGCATTGCAATTTTTTGCACGGTGAATGTTATCTGCCAAGTTTGTAGAAACAAAATCATAAGAACCATGTCACTTCAGATTTAATCTTAGCTGCAGCGTTTGCTAGTAAATTTAATTGATACACGCCACTTTTCCTTCCTTAAGGATTAGTGGATAATTCGAGCTTTCCCCTACTACCCATAAATACACAAGGAGTTATCCATGACGGATCGGAACAAACAAAATCAAGATGAACAATCCGCAGTTAATACTTTTTTTTCAATGTTAAGCGCCAAATTTGAGATCTTGGCTAAAATTCCTACCATGCAGTTTCCTGCTAAGTATGCTGTGATGCTCGTCGGCGTCATTGTGGTAATTTTTCTTTGGAAAACCATCGCAGTGAGTAAAGTGGAATCTGATATGGCCAAGAAACTTGAGGGTGAGCGCGTGTTGATTACACAGCAAGCCCGCGCATACGCTGATCAGCAATATATGAAAGAAGAGGAACGCTTTGGCCAGGTTTTGTCCTGGGCAGTGCGGGGTGAGTTGATTCGTCATAATATTGATCAAATTGATCAATACTTAAGTGAAATCGTCAAAATGAAAGATACAGAAAGGGTTGTATTGATTGGTGATGATGGCCAATTGTTGGTTTCAACGGATAAACGGCTGGAAGAAACAAAAGGGGTGGAATTATTTCCGAAGGAAATTCTTAATCTCCAGAAAGTAACCGTTAAGTCCGATGTCGACGGTAAAAAAATCCTGGTTGTTCCAGTAATGGGATTAAATAAGAAAATTGCTACCGTCGTTGTGAGCTACAAACAGCCGAAATTTTAATGGATTATGACCGGTCGCTACGGTCAATGAGTTAATGCTGTAAATTAAAAGGCCTTTGTTTAACCGCAAAGGCCTTTTTGGTTTTTCTAGCTCGTTCGACGGATTTGAGCACCCAATGCGGATAATTTTCCTTCGATATTCGCATAACCACGATCTAAGTGGTAGATACGATCAATCACTGTTTCACCCTGTGCAATCAATCCAGCGATCACCAGACTAGCCGATGCGCGTAAATCGGTAGCCATAACATGAGTGCCATCCAATTGGGTGAGACCATAGATAATGGCAGCATTACCTTCCACTTCAATATTGGCATTCATGCGTTTTAACTCCTGTACGTGCATTAGCCGGTTCTCAAAAATAGTCTCAGTGATGATAGCCGTTCCGTTGGCGATACAATTTAAGGACATGAATTGTGCTTGCATGTCGGTTGGAAAGGCGGGGTAGGGCGCTGTGCGTAAATTAACCGATTTGGGTTTTACGGACATTTTCAGATGAATCCAGTTCTGACTTGAATCAATGTGGGCACCAGCTTCAGTCAGTTTATCCAGTACTGCATCAAGTAAGTGGGAATAAGTGTTTTTTAAAAGAATTTCGCCGCCAGCAGCTGTGGCTGCAACTAAAAAAGTTCCCGTTTCGATTCGATCGGGCATTACAGTATGTTCTGCACCATGGAGCAATGACACACCTTCAATTGTTATGATGTCACTGCCAGCGCCCTGAATTTTTGCGCCCATTGCGTTCAAGCAATTGGCGAGATCGACGATTTCCGGTTCTCGTGCCGCATTCTCAAGAGTGGTCGTGCCATCCGCCAAGGTTGCCGCCATCATTAAATTTTCTGTTCCAGTGACGGTGACAATATCAAATACAATGCGTGCACCATGCAGTTTTTTCGCCACGGCATGAATGTATCCATGTTTGATACTGATTTCCGCGCCCATAGCTTGCAACCCTTTGATATGCTGATCAACCGGTCGTAACCCTATCGCACAGCCACCGGGTAACGAAATGTTAGCTTCTCCGGCGCGGGCCAATAATGGACCAAGCACCAGAATTGATGCACGCATAGTTTTAACCATTTCATACGGCGCGACTAGATTGGTCAATTCGGCGGCTGATAGCACGACTTCAGATTCACTTTGTGTTGTGATGCTGGTTCCCATTTGTTTGAGCAATGACAACATGGTGGTAATGTCTTGCAAAGCCGGGACATTGCTTATTTTTAAGGATTCTTGGGTTAAAAGCGCGGCACACAAAACAGGCAATGCAGCATTCTTTGCACCTGAGATGGTAATTTCGCCATGCAGTGGTATGCCACCCTGGATAATCAGTTTTTGCATTGCATAAAAGATTCAAATAAAAGTTTTAATAAAATGCTTGTCCGAGTGGAGGCTATGCAGACAAACAGGAATTATCCGGTTGAAATGCGCTCAAGTTCACTGCATCATAGCGTAATAAAGCGTTGAAGGCTTTGTTCAGTAGTACCTACTATAACAAAAAAGTATTCAATAAATTCATCAGGAGAAAAAATGAGTAAGCAAATCATCCAAACCGCAGATGCGCCGCAAGCAATCGGTACCTATTCACAGGCAGTTCGAGTTAGTGGCGGTGATACGGTTTATTTATCCGGTCAGATTGGGTTGGACGCGGTAAGCATGCAGATGGTCAGTGGAATTGATGCACAAATTCAGCAGGTATTTTTAAACCTGAAAGCTGTGGCAACAGCCAGTGGCGGTAGTTTAAGTGACATTGTGAAATTAAATATATTTCTGACGGACTTGGATAATTTTGCATTGGTGAATGAAATCATGGCCGGTTATTTTACTCAGCCTTACCCCGCACGTGCAGCAGTCGGTGTCAAAGCGTTGCCACGGGGTGCGTTGGTGGAAATGGATGCGGTGATGGTTATACAGCACTAGATATTGAGTCAATCGGCGGATTCAATATTGCCTAACCTCGCAATGACTGTTAGTGCTAATGTACAGGAAAAATTATCCCGTTTAGGTATTTGCAGTGAACTGGACTTGTTACTGCACCTGCCGATTCGTTATGAAGATGAAACGCATCTGTTTCCAATCAGTGATGCGCCATCAGGACAAGTGGTGCAGGTCGAGGGCGTGATTATTCATACCGAAGTGGTGATTCGTCCCAGACGGCAACTGGTTTGCCAGGTTGAAGACAACAGCGGCATCTTGGTCATGCGTTTTCTGAATTTCTATGGCAGTCAGATAAAAACCTATGCAGTGGGGAAACGCGTGAGGCTGTTGGGCGAGATTCGCAGCGGTTTCTTCGGTGCGGAAATGGTGCATCCCAAATGCCGCATTGTTCGTGAAGGCGAGTCTCTGGCAGAATCGATGACACCAATTTATCCCATTACGGCGGGCCTGACACAGAAGATTTTAGGTAAGTTGATCGGGAAAGTTTTGCAAGATGTACAAAAGACGCAGGCTTTGACTGAGACTTTGCCTGAAAAAATCATTCAAAAACACCGGCTGACAGGTTTAAAGGAGAGTGTGATGTGCTTGCATAATCCGCCCCCCGATGTATCGGTAGAAGCTTTGCAAGCACGCACACATCCGGCATGGCGGCGTATTAAGTTTGATGAGTTATTGGCGCAGCAATTATCCATGCGCTTGCACTACCGGCAGCGGCGCAGCCACTCCGCTCCGGTGCTAATGCAAAAGCACAAGCTGGAAAAATTGCTTCTCAAGCAGCTTGGGTTTGAACTGACCACAGCACAAATCAAAGTATCCGTTGAAATCAGCCGAGATCTGGCTGCCGCCCATCCCATGCAGCGCTTATTGCAAGGCGATGTCGGCAGCGGCAAAACAATCGTGGCGGCATTGGCTGCCTTGCAGGCCATAGAGAATGGTTTTCAGGCGGCACTGATGGCACCGACCGAAATCCTAGCCGAACAGCATTTCCAGAAATTATCGGCTTGGTTTAATCCATTAGGGATAAGAGTTGTCTGGTTGTCCGGCAGCCAGAAGAAGAAACAAAAGCAAGCGGCGTTGGATGATATCGCGTTGGGTACGGCGCAGCTTGCGGTAGGGACGCATGCTTTGTTTCAAGATCAAGTGACATTTCATCAATTGGGACTGGCGATCATTGATGAGCAGCACCGATTTGGCGTACATCAACGCCTGGCGCTACGCATGAAAGGCTCGCTATCCAATACGGTGCCGCATCAATTAATGATGAGCGCCACACCGATTCCGCGTACGCTATCGATGAGTTATTTTGCCGATCTGGATGTGTCGGTCATTGATGAGCTGCCCCCGGGTAGGGCGCCGATCGTAACCAAATTAATCGCCGACAATCGCCGTGACGAAATCATCGCACGCATTCAGCATGCCTGCCAGCAAGGCAAACAAGTATATTGGGTATGCCCATTAATTGAAGAATCAGAAACCTTGCAGCTGCAAACGGCGATGGAAACGTATGAAAGTTTGAGCAAAGAATTCCCAGATTTGAGTGTCGGTTTGGTGCATGGGCGCTTATCGACGCAGGAAAAAACAACGGTAATGGCATCCTTTAAGCGAGGAGAGATTCAATTGCTGGTCGCCACCACAGTCATCGAGGTGGGTGTGGATGTGCCGAATGCATCGCTAATGGTGATTGAAAATGCCGAGCGCATGGGGTTGTCACAGTTACATCAGTTGCGCGGCCGTGTCGGGCGAGGATCGGAGGCCAGTATTTGTATTCTACTATTTCAACAGCCTTTATCAGAAATTGCCCGTAAGCGCCTCAAAATCATTTTTGAACACACGGATGGATTTGAAATTGCCCGCCAGGATTTACAGTTGAGAGGGCCCGGCGAGTTTCTTGGCGCACGTCAGAGTGGGGTGCCGATGTTGCGTTTTGCCGATTTGGAGCAAGACGGCGAATTACTTTTAGCGGCACAAGCCACGGCAGATGAGATGTTAAATAATTATGTGGAGTTTGCACAGCGGCATATCGCGCGCTGGTTGGGTGATAAGACAGAATATTTGCGCGTATGATCACGTGCGCTGATGTGTTATCAAACCTTTGGCGCGATTGATAAAGCGCCAAAGGTTGAGTTTGTACAGCTTCACTGACGATTCCCCGTAGAGGTCTTACCACGGGGCTGTTGGTTGTTTACAGAATTATATTAGTGTTAGTTACAAAACCAACTTCTATAAAAGGCAAGTTTATTAAGAGATCTGCTCCACCAGTCACATCCGCGTATAATGTTTCCGCACCACTGTTAAATGTTAGTTGCGCAAGCGTAAATGCTTGATTTCCAGCCACAGTAACATCCGCATCAATGCTTGAAAGATCAATTATGTCGCCTTCACTATTCCAGTTGAAATCACCAATTACATCCGGCGCTACGACTGAGCTGTCAGTCACTGAGTTAAAATCGAATGTATCTGCGCCAAATCCACCCAGCAGCGTATCTTGACCCGCTCCAGCAATAAGAATGTCATTGCCGATTTCACCATCAACGATATCGTTACCGGCGCCACCGTTCAGGGTGTCATCACCCTGACCTCCTTGGATTGTGTTACTAGCGGAATTGCCGGTGACGGTGTCATTGCCACTGCCCATAAAGGCGCTCTCGAAACCTGTGAAACTTTCACCGGCAAAGTTTGTTAGTCCGGTTGCCATATTGAAAACATAGTTTCCATTAAAGGCGCGATGATCAATCGCATCAAACCCGGTTCCGCCAATCATGGTTTCAAAGCCGAAACTTGATGATTTCATGAAATCATTACCGGCCCCCCCATTATAGGTTCCACCATCGCCATCGGAAGTAATCGTGTCGTTTCCATCCTCGCCATTGATTGTGTCAACACCGGCACCACCGGTCAGCGTATCATCGCCCCCCCCGCCGAAGATCGTGTTGTCAGCCGCATTGCCGGTAACGGTGTCATTACCATTGCCCATGCGGACTTTCTCAAAATTAGTGTAGAGTTCACCAACAAAGTTTGTCAGCCCGGTTGCCATATTGAAAATATAGTTTCCATTATAGGCACGGTGATCAATGGTATCAATTCCAGTTCCACCGTCCATGGTTTCACCGCCAATACCTGAAAATAGGATGTCATTGCCCGCATCTCCGTTATAAGTTCCACCGTCTCCATCGGAAGTAATATTGTCGTTTCCGTCACCACCCGATAACTGATCAGTGCCTGCACCACCATTGAGAATGTCAATGCCTGCACCCCCATTGATAGTGTCATTGCCATTGCCACCGTTCAGAGTGTCGTTGCCGCCGTCACCATTGATAAGATCATCGCCATCAGCGCCGTTGATGGTGTCATTACCTGCACCACCATTGAGAGTGTCATTACCCGAACCCCCATTGATATTGTCATTGTCGTTGCCACCGAATACTAAATCATTGCCACCACCACTATTAATAGTATCATCGCCAGCAAAACCGTTAATCGTGTCGTTAGCGAAGGTTGGTAGACCACCGACAACGCCCGGTGAAACAAAACCTGGAGTGATTGTATCTGCTCCAACTGTACCATTGATATTTGCCATTTTGAATCTCCTTAAATTTAATTAATATTACGTTCTAACTAATCTTCTGTGCATTTCCATGAAAATAAATAAACTTATAAATAATGACTTGGCCAAATAAGTCTTAATTACTTTTAGTTCTTGGGTCATGAATCCAAATCGTCAAACAGCATATTTGAATACAAAATTCAGAATCCACTTTCTAGTATTAATAATATACCGATTATTATTTTAAATTACACAGCAACGCGATTGCTGTGCTACATTAATGTAAAAATCGTTTTTCTAACAGTGATATATCAACTTTATTATACAGTACATTTTTACTATTGACAGAGTCTATATTATCTGAAGCGCTATTTATCTATTGCAAATATTTGGTACAATCGATCCCCCACCTGAATAACTTCATGAATAATGCGCTGTCGTACTTTAGGTTCTGCGTTTCCTGCGGGAATACTGATAGCCAGATTGATGTCACAAAGATGAACCAGATAAGGAATTATTACTGCTGTGATTGTTAAGGATAAAGTTTCATGGGTGCGCTTGCTGTTTCACTTCAGGGGCAGCAGTTTTATGGAAACTTGGCCGCGGATTCTCGCGGTGACAGTTGTCGCGATTATCGTTACTTACGTCGAACTGTATTACCACATCCAAGAATATACGCTTACGACAACGCCGTTTACTTTGATCGGTGTTGCATTAGGTATTTTTCTCGGTTTTCGTAACAACGCCTCCTACGACAAATTCTGGGAAGGACGCAAACTCTGGGGGGCGTTGGTTAATACGTCACGCAACCTGACACGGCAGGCTTGCTTTGTGATCGATTCTTCCCATGATGCCGAGGAATTGCAGCATTTCCGGGAAGTTCTTGTCAAACGTTTAATTGCATATGTGCATGCATTGCGCTGTCACTTGCGGAATGAAGAAACTGCAGAGGAAATTAAAAAATTTCTACCATCCGAAGATTGGACCAGTGTTGTTGAATCCAAACACCGGCCGCTTGCGATTCTACAGCTATTAGGGCGAGATCTGGCTGTCGCACGAGATCGGCGCTGGTTGAGTGAACGTAGTTTTCCGTTTATGGATGCTCAGCTCAATGAATTGACCAATATCCTTGGTGCTTGCGAACGAATTAAAAACACCCCGATACCTTTCAGCTATTCCGTATTGATTCACCGCATTGTGGCTTCCTACTGTCTTGCTCTGCCGTTTGGATTGGTTGAAACAACCGGCGTGTTGACACCGGTTGTTGTACTGTTGATTTCCTATGCTTTTTTTGAGCTGGATGCCATCGGCGATGAAATTGAGAATCCGTTTGGCTTGCAACCTAATGACCTGCCGCTGACTGCGATTTCGAGAAATATTGAAATTAATTTGCTGGAACTGATCGGTGATCCGGATCGTCCAGAGGCGCTTAAACCTGAGAATGATATTTTGCTGTAAGGACAGCAAATAATCATGGGCGTGTAATTAACTAGCAAATTCAACCAGATGAAGTGGATGTGCGCCAGAGCGGTGTGTCAATGCTGTGTTCGTGATTAGGAGCAGTTTACAAAATAAGCAGCGCCCCTGCGATAAGCTCAAGGAGTAGGTATTGCGTAAATATAGAAGGCAAGAAATTAGAAGACCGCTGAAAATCTACGGGTGGCTCCAATGTACGTTGCCGCATGGCCTGGGATCGGTATCGTTCATCCAGAAATTGTAAATCCCTGATTAACTGTTTGCCTAACTCAGTTTCTTGGCGATTATAGGTACCGTAGGCGATCATGCCATCATTGAGATCGCTCAGGTTACTATTTTTTGCATACAGGTGTTTTTTGAACTGATCGCCGTATTCAGTATTTATAAATAAAGTAATAGTGCTGCGATAAATATTCTGGCAGAAATCAATAATTTTAAAGAGCATCTCGATTTCTGGTTTTTCTTTCTCCTGGATAAAATTCTCGTCAGATTGCATTGCTGTAGTGGGTTCGCTAAGTCCGGATACCCAGAGAATTTTGCTTTTAACATTTGAGAGCTCTGCCGTCTCGATGCTCTTTCTGCATTGATGGGTATTTTCTTCTAAGCTTCGTTTGAAAGCAGCTTTTTGTTTATCCTTTTGGCGATCAGTGTCGTGTGCACAGCCAATCAAAAGCAAAGGCATCGCAATTAATAGCATGATGATGCTATGTTTTTCATATGCTTCTATTGTATTGAATTGAATTATTAGGATAAACCATTGTATAAAAATACACACATCACTATTGATGCGGCTTCCAAAGTTTATCATGGATACGATGTGTGGAACGTTAGGCTATCCATTGCGATTGGAGACATTAATCTGGCAGTTAGCTCCGGGTAAATCGGCAACCCTGCAGCCTTGCTTGCTTTGGTCATATACAGTAATAGGTAATACGGTACACGAACTGATTTCTATTGACTGGCTTTTGCAATTCTCGCTTTGAGACTGTTGTATAATCGCGTTCCATCAATTCCCAAAATAACCTTGCCGGATCTCAGTTTAAGAATTCCAAGCATGCAACCATCCCATTTTTTAGCTTTTTCGCGATGATCAAAGCGCATCCGCTGGCCTGGTATTCTGCGTTAACATCCGTTTCGTATCACCAACGCAACTGGTTACAGGATCGCGGGTCTTTGACGCGCCGCATACAGGACCGCTGTGATCAATTTTGCGTAAAACGCGTATTTCAGTCGCTGAGTAGGGTTTACGGGGATGAATTGGATGTGATGGGGTTGCGTGCTAATGAATTAGCCATGGTGCGCGAAGTGTATCTGTATTGTGGTGATACGCCGGTGGTGTTTGCACACTCGGTGGTGGCACACAAGAATTTACGCGGTGCATGGCGGGGTCTGAGCGGGCTGGGCAATAAATCGTTGGGCACGGTTTTGTTTACCAATCCAAGAATCAAGCGCACACCGCTAGAGTTTAAAAAAGTCAGTCGCGGCCATTTTCTTTATGATCGCGCTTGTACTCGTTTGCCAGAGAAACCGGCGAATCTGTGGGCGCGGCGCTCATTGTTTACGTTGCACGGACAATCGATTTTAGTGACTGAAGTATTTTTACCGGCAATTCTGGATTTACCGTTATGAACATGGCAGATCGAATTCAAACGTACGCGCAATTGATGCGGCTCGATAAACCGATTGGCATTCTACTGTTGTTGTGGCCGATGTTATGGGGCTTGTGGTTTGCCGCGCAGGGATTGCCTGATTGGCAAATTTTAATCATTTTTGTTCTGGGCACGATACTGATGCGCTCGGCGGGTTGTGTCATCAATGACTACGCCGACCGTAAAATCGACCCGCATGTCGAGCGTACCAAGAATCGTCCGATGGCGGCTGGTCGGATCAGTTCCAAAGAAGCTTTGTTACTGGCGGCCGGATTGAGTTTATCTGCATTCCTGCTGATTCTGCCTTTGAATCAATTGACCATTCTGCTCTCGGTACCCGCATTATTCCTGGCCGGAACGTATCCGTTTACCAAGCGATTTTTCGCCATGCCGCAGGCCTATCTGGGGATTGCATTCAGTTTTGGTATCCCGATGGCTTTTGCCGCGCAAACTGATAATTTGCCGCCGATCATCTGGATTTTGATGCTGGCCAATCTGTTTTGGGTGATTGCGTATGATACGGCGTATGCTATTGTCGATAAGCCGGACGATTTGAAAATCGGTATCCAAACTTCTGCAATTACTTTTGGGCGTTTTGATGTGCTGGGCGTGATGGTGTGTCATGCCTGTTTTATCGCGATCATGCTAATTATCGGGCAGTTGCAGCAGATGAATCTGGCTTATTACGCCGGGTTGATGGGGGCAACGGGACTCATCATCTATCAATATACGCTGATCCGTAACCGCGATCGGGCGCTTTGTTTTAAGGCATTCCTGCATAATAATTGGGTGGGGATGGTGGTGTTTGCCGGGATTGCACTCGATTTCTTCATCTATCCGCATTAAGGATTCAATCCATGCAATATAAAGATCTCAGGGATTTCATAAGGCAACTGGAAGCAATGGGTGAACTCAAACGTATTCAAACAGAGATCGATCCCGCATTGGAAATGACGGAAATCTGCGATCGCATCCTGAAAGCACAAGGTCCGGCGGTGCTCTTTGAACATCCCAAGGGGCATACCATGCCGGTATTGGGTAATTTGTTCGGAACGCCGAAGCGGGTGGCATTGGGAATGGGACAGGAATCGGTCGAGGCACTGCGTGAAGTCGGTAAATTACTGGCTTATCTGAAAGAACCTGATCCGCCGAAGGGATTAAAGGATGCTTGGGATAAATTGCCGGTATTGAAACAAGTATTGAATATGGCACCGAAGGTGTTGAGCAGTGCACCGTGCCAGGAGATTGTTTGGGAAGGCAACGATGTCGATCTAAGCCGAATACCGATTCAAACCTGCTGGCCGGGCGATGTCGCGCCACTCATCACCTGGGGTCTGACGGTGACTCGAGGGCCTAATAAAACCCGGCAGAATTTAGGCATTTACCGCCAGCAGGTTATCGGCCCTAATAAAGTCATCATGCGCTGGCTGGCGCACCGCGGCGGGGCTCTGGATTTTCGTGAGTTTAGTTTGTCCAATCCCGGCAAACCCTATCCGCTGGCGGTTGCTTTAGGTGCTGATCCGGCGACCATTTTGGGTGCTGTGACGCCGGTGCCGGATACGTTGAGCGAATACCAGTTTGCCGGTTTGTTGCGTGGCGCCAAAACGGAGGTGATCAAATGTATCGGCAATGACCTGCAAGTCCCTGCAAGCGCAGAAATAGTTCTGGAAGGTGCGATTCATCCCGGTGAAACCGCGTTGGAAGGCCCCTATGGTGATCATACCGGTTACTATAATGAGCAGGAAACTTTCCCGGTATTCACCATCGATCGCATTACCATGCGGCGCAACCCGATTTATCATTCTACTTATACTGGTAAACCGCCGGATGAACCCGCGATTCTTGGCGTGGCGTTGAATGAAGTATTCGTGCCGCTGCTACAAAAGCAATTCCCGGAAATCACTGATTTTTACCTGCCACCGGAAGGCTGCTCATACCGTATGGCAGTAGTGAGCATGAAAAAGCAGTATGCCGGGCATAGCAAGCGTGTGATGTTCGGCATCTGGAGTTTTTTGCGTCAATTCATGTACACCAAATTCATTATCGTCACTGACGACGATATCAACGTGCGCGACTGGAAAGAAGTGATCTGGGCGATCACCACCCGAGTTGATCCGGTACGCGATACGCTGCTTGTTGAGAGCACGCCGATCGATTACCTGGACTTTGCCAGCCCGATCTCAGGATTGGGTGGCAAGATGGGGCTGGATGCAACCAATAAATTTCCGGGCGAGACGAACCGGGAGTGGGGGACGCCGATTACGATGGACGATACGGTTAGAAAACGAGTCGATGCCATTTGGCAGAGCCTAGGCATTTAACAGGCTATTGAAAAACGTATTCGAGGCAGCCGATGCAAGGCAAAAACAGGCGAAAAAGCGCAGTTTATGCTTAATAAATGAGCATTTTGAGCCTGTTTTTAACACCGCAGCGGCAACACAGATAGTTTTTCAACGGCCTGTTAATGCTATGCGCGAAATTTGGTAAACCATCTTGCTGCTGACCATGCGCTGTTTTATTTAAAAGAACCGTTAAAATGGATTATCTGTGGGCTGCACTGTGCACGATGGGTGCGATCTATTTTATGTTTCGCACAAGATAACGATACGCAATATCCATGAATCTGAAATTCAAATGAAGGAACGCGCGGGGGAAGTAGGGTGAGAGTGTTATTTTATAAAAGAGCTCATTACACAACTGCTTTAAGCAACTGAGAACTTGCCAACATGCGTTTCGCGGCTATTTTTTGCTCACTGGTAATTTCACCGAGCCCTAAGAATTGTTGCTGGTGATCATATAAACGCACGGAATTACCTTCTAGCATATGGCTGATATCGGATGGGCTGGCGACGATTTTCCCCTGCACGATATGCAGCGCTGTCTGTTCATCCAGAATGACTGCTGGGAATTCTTGTAATAAGTAATCAATGGGCAGCAAACACGCATCTGGCTCATCGGCATTCATCGCTTCCAATGCGGATAAAGTTTGCGTCTGCGATAAATCAAAACGATCGATAGCAGTGCGTCGTAATTGAGTCAGATAAGCGCCGCCACATCCGAGTGCACTGCCAATATCTTCCGCCAAAGTTCGAATATAGGTGCCAGTGCCGCAGTGAATAATTAACTGCAGCACATCGTTGGATAGTGATTTGATTTGTATCGCATGGATGACGATTTCACGCGCTGGGCGTTCAATGTTTTTGCCATTTCTTGCATAAACATATAAGGGTTTTCCTTGATGCTTGAGCGCACTGTACATGGGGGGGACTTGCATGATTTTTCCGATGAAGCGCTGAAGGACTTGCTCACACTGTGACAGGGTTGGGTTTCCAGCATTGGTCGTGAGTTGGGTGATTTCGCCTTCTGCATCGCCTGTTGTGCTTAGAAAACCAAGCTGTAAGGTAGCCTCATAGGTTTTATTGGCACCTAATAATACTGAGGAAAATTTAGTCGCTTCCCCCAGGCAAAGGGGTAGTAATCCAGTTGCCATGGGATCCAGTGTGCCGGTATGACCGCATTTGGCCGCTGAGAATACTCGTTTTACGATTTGCACCGCTTTGCTGGATGAAATACCGTAGGGCTTATCTAATAAGAGAACACCGTTAATAGTGCGTTTGGCAGGTTTGCGCGGGGAAATTTCAGCATGCAACATGCAGGCTTTATATTATGATTTTTCGGAATCTGAATCTGTTTGATGCGATGTTTGTTCTTGGGCTATCGCTTCATCGATCAGTTTTGACAGTCGAACACCGCGTTCAACGGATTCGTCATAAATAAAATGTAATTGCGGGACAATTCTTAGTTTCATCCGGTGCGATAAGTTCGAGCGTAAGAAACCTTTCGCGTGTTCCAAGCCTTTTTCCACTAAGAAATTTTCTTCTTTGCTGCCTAATGTGGTGTAAAAAACTTTGGCATGGCTATAATCACGTGTTACTTCGACAGCAGTCAGTGTGATTTGCCCGACACGCGGGTCTTTGATTTCATGTTGTAGCAGATCGGCTAATTCTCGCTGTATCTGGTCCGCAATACGTAATGTGCGGGAATAGTCTTTGGGCATAGGAAGTTGGGTTGATTAAAGCTTCAACTATAGAAATCGCGCTGTTTCAACAATTTCATAAGCTTCCAATTGATCTCCCACCTGAATATCATTATAGTTTTTTAGAGACAATCCACACTCAAAACCTTCCCTGACTTCCTTGGCATCATCCTTAAAGCGCTTCAATGAGTCCAATTCACAACTATGTATGACCAGGCCATCGCGTAATACTCGAATTAATGAATTTCTTTTAACGATGCCTTCTGATACATAACATCCTGCCACGATGCCGACCTTAGGAATTCGATAAATCTCACGAATTTCAACTAAACCTTGTATGCTTTCCTTACGATCCGGCGACATCATTCCAGATAGCGCAGCTTTAATTTCATCCACCGCTTCATAAATGATGTTGTAGTAACGCACATCAACACCACTCGATGCGATTAACTTACGTGCGCTGGCATCTGCACGGACGTTAAAGCCAATAATAACGGCTTTTGATGCCAGGGATAAATTAACATCGGATTCAATAATGGCACCAACGCCGCTATGAATGATATTTATTTTTACTTCATCTGTTGAAAGCTTGTGCAATGCATACGCCAATGCTTCACAGGAGCCTTGAACATCTGCTTTGATAATCAAAGCAAGGACCTTAACATCTGCTTGTTGGTCAAAAACATTTTCAAGTTTCGCAGCGTGTTGTTTGGCAAATTTTACATCGCGATATTTTCCTTGGCGGAATAAGGCAATTTCTCTGGCTTTGCGTTCATCATCAAGTACAAACACAAATTCACCCGCTTCAGGGACTTCGGATAATCCTTGAATTTCAACTGGGATAGATGTACCTGCCTGTTTGATCGCCTTACCAGTTTCATCATTCATGGCCCGTACCTTGCCAAAAACTGCGCCAGCCAACAAGACATCGCCACGCTTTAGAGTTCCGGATTGCACCAGAATGGTAGCTACCGGACCACGACCTTTATCCAAACGGGATTCGATTACAACACCCTTGGCAGGTGTGTTGACTGGTGCTTTTAGTTCTAACACTTCAGCTTGCAATAATATACTTTCCAATAAGGAATCTACACCTTGTCCGGTCTTGGCTGAAACTTCTACGAACATTGTATCTCCACCCCAATCTTCCGGAATTACAGCGTTGGCAACCAGTTCATGCCGGATTCTTTCAGCGTTTGCCTCTGGTTTATCTATTTTGTTCACTGCTACGATAATAGGAATTTTTGCTGCTTTTGCATGATGAATTGCTTCAACCGTTTGGGGCATAACGCCGTCGTCGGCAGCCACTACGAGAATGACAATATCGGTAATTTTTGTGCCGCGAGCACGCATCGCGGTAAATGCTTCGTGCCCCGGGGTATCCAGAAAGGTGATCATGCCATGATCTGTTTCTACATGATACGCACCGATGTGCTGGGTTATGCCACCTGCTTCGCCGCCGGCAACGCGGGTACGGCGAATGTAATCCAATAAAGAAGTTTTACCGTGATCGACATGTCCCATTACAGTGACCACAGGCGCACGTGGAGCCAACTCCACTTCAACATCAGATGTTTCACGGTCTACAAGGAAGTTCTCTGGATTATCCAACTCAGCGTGTTTTGCAATATGCCCCATCTCTTCGACAACAATCATGCCGGTATCTTGATCCAACATTTGATTGATTGTCACCATGCTGCCCATTTTCATCAGTACTTTAATGACATCAGCCGCCTTAACTGACATTTTCTGGGCAAGTCCGCTCACAGAAATTGTTTCGGGCACCATGATCTCACGTACGATGGGTTCTGTCGGTGCGGAAAAACCATGAATATTCTGGTCATCTACATGTGTTGGTTTGCTATGCTTGTCTCTACGTGTGCGCCAACCTTGCCCGGCAGAAAGATCGCCACGGGTTTTAACACCGCGTTTTTTGGTGCTTTCATCTTTCCAAACAACCTGCTGTTTGGCTTGCTTCTTTTTCTTGTCTGCTTTTTCTTCGGGTTTTACAATAGGCTTATGCAGTGTTCCATCAGTAGATCCGGAATGTGATTGCGCTTCTGTTTGCGGATCAGGTTCAAGTTTTTTGGTAGTTAGCGATTGAGCAGCATCATCGGATGTTGCAGATATTGGCAATACCTGTTTTTCCAGTGTTGATGTTTCATCAGCAACTCCTTTCGATTCTTCTTCTTTTTGCTTTATCTCATCCGTAATTTCGGTTTTCTTGCGCGCTTTTTTCTGTTTAATTTCCTCAACTTGACGTGCGATCAGTTCTGCTTGCTTTCTTGCTTCTTCACTACGCAGTGCTAATTGTTCTGCGTCAATTACGGGCTCTCTAACCGGTTGCTGGCTAGCGCTATCAGATGACTTGATTGCTATTGGAGCAGCGGATTCTGAGTCTCCAGAAGATGGCTGTGTCAGGACACGTCTTTTTCGAACTTCCACCTGAATGGTTCGTGCCCGTCCCGTACTATCCGATTTTCGGATCTCGGAAGTTTGACGGCGGGTTAAGGTAACTTTACTTTTTACCTCAGTGGTTCCATGAGTTTTTCTCAGATAATCAAGCAACTGAGCTTTATCTTGCTCTGTCAAACTGTCTTCCGCCAACACTTTATTCACGCCAGCAGCTTTAAGTTGCTCCAGCAGGACTGCTGGCAGCAAGCCCAGTTCATTAGCAAATTGTTCCACACTCAATTGAGCCATTTATAACCCTTCAGCAATCAAAACTACAAGCAGATTCTCATCAAAATAAATAATTACTAGCTATTATCATCCGATGATTTAAATCAAGTAAACCATGGTTCACGTGCTTTCATAATCAGTTGATTTGCACGTTCAATATCGATACCTGTCATCTCGACCAAGTCATCAGTGGCCAAATCAGCCAAATCAGCTTGCGTATTAATACCATTTGATGCCAATTCACGGACAATATTAATATCCATTCCTTCTAATGCAAGCAAATCTTCAGCGCTATGCTCCACTTTTTCTTCTTTGGCTATGGCATCGGTTAGTAATACATTACGGGCTCGATTTCGTATTTCATTGACAGTATCTTCGTCTAATGTCTCGATTTCCAACATCTCATTGAGAGGAACATAAGCCACTTCTTCCAATGTGACAAAACCTTCCTGTACAAGGATCTCAGCGATTTCTTCATCAACATCCAGTTTTTGCATGAAAAGTTGGCAAATCAACGATGATTCTTGTTCATGTTTAACTTTAGATTCTTCTATCGTCATGATGTTTAGCTCCCAACCTGTTAGTTCGGAAGCTAATCGTACATTTTGCCCGCCTCGACCGATTGCTTGTGCGAGATTATCATCATCCACCACGATGTCCATGCTGTGTTTTTCTTCATCGACCATAATGCTGCTGATTTCCGCAGGTGCCAATGCATTAATAATAAAAGTCGCTGGATCATCCGACCACAATACGATATCAACGCGTTCACCAGCCAGTTCGCTAATAACCGCCTGTACTCTGGATCCACGCATGCCGACACAGGTACCAATGGGGTCAACGCGTGGATCATTTGATTTGACTGCAATTTTAGCACGTGAGCCGGGGTCTCGCGTCGCCGCTTTGATTTCCAACAAACCTTCCTCAATCTCAGGCACTTCCAGCTCAAATAATTTCATCAGAAATTCAGGGGAAATGCGCGAAAGCTTTAATTGTGGTCCTCTGGCCGCGCGATCGACTTTATACAAATAAGCGCGGACCCGGTCACCCACGCGCAAGTTTTCTTTTGGTATCATCTGATCACGCGGCAATTCAGCTTCGATTTTTCCGGATTCAATAAGCGCATTGCCACGCTCCATCCGTTTGATCGTGCCGTTAATCAAATAATCTTCTCTCTCAAGAAAATCATTCAATGTCTGCTCACGTTCAGCATCCCGTATTTTCTGAAATATTACCTGTTTCGCTGCTTGTGCTCCGATACGACCGAATTCAATTGGTTCGAGTAATTTTTCAATATAGTCGCCCACCTGAATTTCTGCATCATCTGTTAAGGCATCACTCAATGATATTTGGTGCGCATGGTCATCCACAGCACCATCTTCCACAACCAGCCAACGGCGGAAAGACTGGTGACTTCCTGTCAATCGGTCAATTGAAACACGTGTTTCAATATCCTCCTGAAACCGTCTTTTTGTGGCGGATGCTAATGCAAGCTCCAGTGCTGTGAAAACAACCTCTTTCTCAACAGCTTTTTCACGTGCCAATGCATCGACCAACAGTAAAATTTCGCGGCTCATAGTCCTCCAGCCAAATCTTTAAATACTACAATTTTGGAACCAAACGGGCTTTTCCAAGGTTACTCAATTCAAGGTCTAACAATTTCCCTTCGACTTCAATTTTGATTATGCCATTATTAGTTTCCCGTAAAACTCCCACAAAATTTCTTTGTCCCTCTAAAGGAACACGCAGCTTTAATTTAACCGTTTCTCCGTTAAAGCGGAGAAAATCAGCCTCTGTTCGTAAGGGTCTATCTAATCCTGGTGACGAAACTTCCAATCGACCAAAATCAATGTTTTCAACTGCAAATAATCGACTCAGATGATTGCTGATGGCTACACAGTCATCAATATTGATGCCGCCTTCTTTATCTATGAATATTCTTAATAATTTGTTGTGTGCTATTCGTTCCACTTCGATCAGCTCATATCCCAAACCTTGTAGAGTTGATTCCAATAATTCTTCCAGTGCCATAGCTCCGCCACAAATAAAAAATGGGCTGAAAAAGCCCATCGAATCTACCGATTGCATTTTAACAAAGATTTATGAAATAGGAAACATAAACTTCGCTCCCTATTATGTGAATGGATTTTTATTCTCCTCCTTTAGGGTGCTGAAGGAACGTTTGGTTAGTAGAAATAGGGAGGGTATGACGGTCATTGAGAATTTTCTATCATAGTCGGCTCAGTAAAATTTACTTAACCATGGTGGTGGCTTTGTATACAAGCAAACTTCGCCACTATATTATTAATCCAGAACGCTTAATTATGGGACTAGATAGGTACCTTCTTAATTTACTGTTCGAAATTCGAACCCACTATACTATTTACCCATATACTTTTATTAGAGGCCAATCAATGAAAAAATCACAAATTAATTTCTGGTTTGTCATCGTCGCGCTATTGGGGTTGCTGTTGATACAGAATCTGTATTCGCAATACACGCAAGTAGAACCCATTCCCTATAGCCGCTTTATGCATTTTCTGGAGGAAGGGCGGGTGGCTGAGATTGCGATTACCGAGCATCAGATCTTTGGAACGCTGAAAGAAAAAAATGCAGACGGATTCAAGGACTTTGTCACCACACGGGTAGAGCCTGATTTGGCGGAAGTGCTGGACAAGCACAATGTGGTTTATACCGGAGTGGTACAAAGTACGTGGGTGCGCGATTTGCTTTCCTGGATTGTGCCAACGGCGATTTTTGTGGGCATCTGGTTGTTTGTCATTCGCCGAATGGGCAGTAGCATGGGCAGCGGATTGATGTCGATCGGCAAAAGCCATGCGAAAGTATTTGTGGAAAAGGAAACCAAGGTGACTTTTGACGATGTGGCTGGCGTGGATGAAGCCAAAGAAGAATTGGTGGAAATTATCAATTTTCTGAAAAATCCGGCAGATTATGGCCGTTTAGGCGGGCGCGCGCCGAAGGGTATTTTGCTGGTGGGCCCGCCGGGTACCGGAAAAACACTCTTGGCACGCGCTGTGGCAGGCGAAGCCGGTGTGCCGTTTTTCTCTATCTCCGGTTCTGAATTTGTTGAAATGTTTGTCGGTGTTGGTGCCGCCAGAGTGCGTGATCTGTTCGAACAAGCGCGGCAAATGGCACCGGCGATTATTTTCATTGATGAGCTGGATGCGCTAGGCCGCGCACGGGGCGCTTATGGATTGGGCGGCGGGCATGATGAGAAAGAACAAACGTTGAACCAATTGCTGGCAGAATTGGATGGTTTTGATTCCAGCAGCGGGATTGTGTTGCTGGCGGCAACCAACCGGCCGGAAATTCTTGATCCGGCATTATTGCGTGCCGGCCGGTTTGATCGTCAAGTGCTGGTGGATCGCCCCGATAAGATTGGGCGAGAACAAATTCTGACCGTGCATGCGAAAAAAGTGAAACTGAATTTGGATGTCAAAATTGAACAGATTGCCGCTTTAACGCCGGGTTTTACCGGAGCGGATTTGGCGAATCTTATTAATGAAGCCACTTTACTTGCCACACGGCGTGCAGCCGCATCGGTGACGATGGACGATTTCAATAACGCCATTGAGCGTATCGTGGCCGGTCTGGAGAAACGAAACCGGTTGTTGAATCCTGAAGAGCGGCGCGTGGTGGCATTTCATGAGCTGGGACATACGATGGTTGCGCTGGCATTACCCGGTACCGATGAAATTCACAAAGTATCCATCATTCCGCGCGGTGTCGGTGCTTTGGGTTACACCATACAACGCCCTACCGAAGACCGTTTTCTGATGACACGCGTGGAACTGCTCAATAAAATGGCAGTATTGCTGGGCGGACGAGCAGCAGAACAAGTGGTATTTCAGGAAGTTTCTACCGGTGCGGCAGATGATTTGGTGCGCGCTACGGACATCGCCCGTGCCATGGTGTTGCGCTACGGCATGAGCGAGGCATTGGGTAACGTGGCTTATGAGCGGGAACAATCCGCATTCTTGCAACCCAATATACCGATGCCGCAGAATCGCAATTACAGCGAAGAAACTGCCAATAAGATCGATATTGCGGTGCGTGTTCTAGTTGATCAGGCTTTGGAGCGCGCAATCAATATACTTCAGGTCAATCGCGCTTTGCTTGATCAGACTGCTGAAGCGTTATTAAAAACGGAAACGCTCAACCAGCCGGAAATTATTAAGCTCAAGCAAGCGATTATTTCTCAGGCAATGCCTTGATGGCTACTGCACGGGGGCGTATTTGATACGGTGTTCTATGGCATTCAGCATCATTCCAGCCACGTTTAATCCAGTTAGTTTTGTTATTTCTTGCATACCTGTCGGGCTGGTGACGTTAATTTCAGTTAAATAATCACCAATGACATCCAGACCTACCAGCATTAAACCTGATTTGACTAATTCAGGTCCGAGAAATTCTGCGATTTCCTGATCGCGCGCTGATAATGGTTGTGTTCTTCCTGTTCCGCCCGCGGCTAAATTGCCGCGTGTTTCGCCGGGTTTCGGAATGCGCGCCAGTGCATAGGGCACAGCTTTTCCCGCAATGAGAAGTATACGTTTGTCTCCCTGAGCAATTTCAGGAATATAACGTTGCGCCATGATTGTTCGTGTTCCATAGTGGGTCAGCGTTTCGAGAATCACATTGAGATTGTGGTCTGCACTGTGCACACGAAATACACTGGCGCCGCCCATGCCATCGAGCGGCTTTAAAATAATATCTTGATGGCTACTAAGAAATTCTCTGATTACATGAGGTTGGCTGGTTACCAGGGTGGGTGCCATAAATTGCGGAAATTTGGCAATCGCCAGCTTTTCATTGTGATCACGGATACTGCGAGGACTGTTGATTACTAACGCGCCTTGGGATTCAGCCAATTCCAGTAGATACGTGCTGTAAACATATTCCAGATCAAACGGGGGATCCTTGCGCATTACTATGGCATCAAATTCATAGAGCGGCGTTGCGGAAATACCACTGGTTCTAAACCAATCTCTATCCTGAAGATTTTCTGTCAAAGTCAGTGTGCGAGAAAAGCCTGTAACAATATTCTGGTTCAGTACAATATCATGCTGATAAAGCACATGAATCGTATGGTTTCTGCTAACCGCTTCACAAATCATTGCAAAACTCGAGTCTTTACTGGTTTTAATGGAATCCAGCTGATCAATAATAAAAGCGAGCTTCATTTTTGAGTTTGAGCAGGAAGCGCCGCTGACATTTCAGAGTGATCTTGCTCCAATTCTAACGCAGCGGCTAGCAGGGCCAGGCGCGCAACAACGCCGTATGCATAGAATCGGTTTGGAATCGAATTGGGTTGTGCTGCACTTTTAGGTACTAGGCAAGTGGTTTCAAATGCCAGAGGAACAAAATACATGCCGGGAGCGTTGAGGTTTTCATCGATGCCACGCCCGGTGTGTACTCGGTAAAATCCGCCGACAACAAAACGATCGATCATGTAAATGACGGGTTCTGCGACAGCTTCATTAATGCTCTCGAATGTGTAGACACCTTCCTGAACCAAGACATTTGAGACCAATAATCCTTCTTTAACTACAGCCATTTTGTTGCGTTGTTTGCGATTCAGCTTATAGATATCTGAGCCATCTTTTACCGTCATAATACCCATACCGTAAGTACCGGAGTCGGCTTTGACGATGACGAAGGGATCTTCCTTGACATCATACTGTTGATACTTTCTCTTAATGATTGAAAGAATTCGGTCGATAGCACTTGCCACACAGTCTTCTCCTTGTTTTTCGCGAAAGTTAATTTCGCCACACGAAGTAAAACGGGGATTAATCAACCAAGGGTCGATCCCGATCAAATCAGCAAATTCTTGTGCGACTCGATCATAGGCGGCAAAGTGATTGGATTTCCGCCGTGTTGCCCAGCCGGCATGTAATGGCGGAATAACAATTTGATTCAGATTTTGTAGTATCTCCGGAACACCTGTTGACAGGTCATTGTTAAGGAGTACAGCACAAGGCTCAAAGTTGCTGACGCCTAATTGATTGTTTTTGCGTATGATGGGTTCAAGGGTAATGGTTTGCCCGTCTGGAAGATCAATTTGTGTCGCGATCGTAACTTCGGGTAATAAAGTACCAATGCGTACATTTAAGCCAGCATGCTGCATAATACTTTGCAATGTTGCGATATTTTGCAAGTAGAAGGTATTGCGGGTGTGATTTTCTGGTATCAAAAGAATGCTATGAGCATCCGGACATATCTTTTCGATGGCGCTCATCATTGCCTGTACGCAGAGAGGAATGAATTCCGGGTTAAGGTTATTAAAACCACCCGGAAACAAATTCGTATCAACGGGTGCCAATTTAAAACCACTGTTGCGTAAGTCGACCGAACAATAAAAAGGTACCGTGTGTTCACGCCATTTGGTTCTTAACCAATGTTCAATGGTCGGCATAGCATTAATGATGCGATTCTCAAGATCAAGGATAGGGCCGCGCAGGGCAGTAGAAAGATGTGGTATTGGCATTTCTGTATGAAGTATTAATCCAGAGCCATTATAGCATTATGTATTAACCCGGATATTGCATGAATTCGCGCGATGATCACGCATGATATTGGTTTCGCAAGGGATTTTTTCGAAGAAACGGTGTAGTTATTCATACACCTGATTGAGATAAATTCCTTGTGGAATCAAGAGACAAATGGGGGCGTGTGCAATTCATGCAATATCCGGGTTAAGTAGATTGTGGCGAGCCCGATCCTGAAGTATCTTATGGTTTTTCTATATCCAAAATAGGTTAACACGATTTATGCTTAACCCTCTGCAGCCCGTTCTTATCTTGTTAGCCATCGCAGTATTGGCTGTGGTTGTTTTTCGTATGCTGCGTTTGCCGCCCATGTTGGGTTATTTGCTGGCGGGTGTCATTATAGGACCGCATGCTCTGGGTTGGATCCCAGAGACCGATGAAACTCGTCATTTGGCGGAGTTTGGGGTGGTATTTCTGATGTTCAGCATCGGCCTGGAATTTAGCCTGCCAAAGTTGTTGGCCATGAAGCGTATCGTGTTTGGATTTGGCACGGCGCAAGTCATAGTCAGCATTATTTTGGTGATGGCGATCGTATGGACGCTTGGATTGGATTGGCGTGTCGGGCTTGTATTAGGAGGCGCTTTGGCCATGTCTTCTACCGCTATTGTGATCAAAATGCTGGCTGAGCGGGCTGAGCTCAATTCTACACATGGCAGGCAGGTGATTGGCGTATTGCTTTTTCAGGATCTGGCAGTAATCCCTTTGCTGATTATTATTCCTGCTCTGGCAACCGAGGTCGACGGCGATACGAATGATTTTAGTTTAATGCTTGCTATTGCCATATTCAAGATAATCACTGTATTGACATTTATCTTGTTTTTAGGACACAAGTTAATGCGCCCATGGTTTCATTTGGTTGCCCGTCAGAAATCGTCGGAGCTGTTTGTTCTCAATGTGCTGTTGATTACCCTGGGTCTTGCATGGCTGACCGAATTGGCAGGATTGTCGTTGGCTTTGGGAGCATTTCTTGCAGGTATGCTTATCTCTGAAACGGAGTATCGTTATCAGGTCGAGGTCGATATTAAGCCTTTCCGGGATATTTTATTAGGCCTGTTTTTTATCACGATAGGTATGTTATTAGACATGCAAGTAGTGATGGAAAGCTTCCTTTGGGTGTTTGTGATCCTGGCGGCGCTCATCCTATTGAAAATGGTAGTGATTGCCGGATTGTCACGATGGTATGGAGCAGATTCTGGTGTGGCGGTTAGAACAGGAATGAATTTGGCGCAGGCGGGGGAATTTGGATTTGTTTTGCTGGCACAAGCGGGTGCAATGGGATTGATCGAAAGCTCAGTGCTTCAACCTGTCCTGGCGGCTATGGTTTTATCGATGTTTGTCGCGCCTTTCCTGATCGAATATAGCGAACCGGTGGTTCAGCGTTTTTACGGATCGGAATGGATGTATCGAGCGATGCAGATAACCTCCATTGCCTCACAGACTATGGTGGCACAAAACCATGTCATCATATGCGGGTATGGACGAAGTGGGCAGAGTATGTCGCGTATATTGGAGCAGGAATCTATACCTTTTATCGCTTTGGATCTCGATCCGCAACGCATACATGAGGCGGCCAGCGCGGGAGAGTCAGTTGTTTATGGGGATGCTGCGCGACGCGAAGTGTTAATTGCCGCCGGTTTGATGCGCGCAAAAGTATTAGTTATCAGTTATGCCGATACCGTTTCCGCTTTAAAAATTCTAAGGCATGTTCAGGAATTACGGCCAGAATTGTCTGTTGTTGTCCGGACACGGGATGATTCGGATATTGACTTGCTGAAAGAAGCTGGTGCGACAGAAGTAGTTGCAGAGATTATGGAGGGAAGTTTGATGTTGGCCTCGCATGCTATGATGTTTGTAGACATATCAATAGGTCGTATTTTGCGGCGCATACGAGAAATTCGTGAACAGCGGTATAGCTTATTGCGCGGCTTCTATTACGGCGCAACTGATGAAATAGAAGACGGTAGTGAAAATTTACTTCCGCGCTTATTAACGCTTACCATTATTCCGGGTGCAGCTGCGATCAATCAGACTTTGGGGGACATCAATTTGGCTAGCTTGGCTGTTGAGGTCACTGCTGTGAGAAGGCGAAATATCCGCGGGTTAATGCCTACTAACGAGACACGGCTAGAGCTGGGCGATGTTATCGTACTGAGAGGCACGCAGGATAATTTGGCTGCTGCAGAAATTAGATTACTGCAAGGTGAAATAGCATAATTATTCATTCATATAATAATAAAATCCCTGCTCGTATTGTGACTTAATCAAAAAGATTTCAGTAGTTTACGCCATGAAAAATGGACAGTACACCGAAGAAAGTGTATAGTTTCCTAGCTACCCTTTGCTCTTTAGATTTAGAAAAAGGGGAGGTATTGGGGCAATTTGAGGTTGCGCCAGTAAATTAAGAATGGCGCATAAAAAAAGCGCAAAGTTCATCATTTATGGAGGGATATATGATTAAAGCTGTTCAGGCAGTATTAGGGTTAGGATTGCTTTGTTTGGCTGCTACACAAGTAGCAGTGGCACAAGACATTTCTAAATTACCGCGTGTAAAACAAGAATTGGTGGCTCCACCAAATGTACCTGTGCACGATCAGGTTAGCAAAGGGCCTAAGATTGTTGAAGTACGCATGGAAACCACAGAAAAATTGATTGAAGTTGCTCCTGGTGCAAAAGTATGGGGTTTAACTTTCAATGGCAGTATTCCTGGTCCGCTCATCGTAGTGAATGAAGGCGATTATGTTGAATTAACATTAGTCAACCCAAAAACCAGCACGCTGGCACATAACGTGGATTTCCACGCATCAACAGGTGCATTGGGCGGTGCTGGTTTAACCCTGGTACAACCCGGTGAAGAAGTTGTATTGCGTTGGAAAGCAATTAAACCAGGCGTATTTGTTTACCACTGTGCACCAGGTGGAACCATGATTCCATTCCACGTTATTTCTGGTATGAGTGGTGCAGTTATGGTATTGCCAAAAGGTGGCTTGAAAGACGCAAAGGGCAAGCCATACACCTATGATCGTGCATACTATATCGGCGAACAAGATTTCTATTTGCCAAAAGACGACAAAGGCAATTTCAAAACCTACGGTTCACCAGCTGAAGGCATGGCTGATATGCTGGAAGTGGCAAAAGGACTCATCCCAACGCACGTAGTACTTAATGGCGCTGTTGGCGCACTGACAGGTGACAACGCATTAAAAGCCAAGGTGGGCGAGAAAGTATTGTTTATTCACTCACAAGCTAACCGTCCTTCCTATCCGCATTTGATTGGTGGCCATGGCGATCTATACTGGGTTGGTGGTTCATTCAGTGACATTCCTTTGACCAGCCAAGAAACTTGGTTTGTACCAGCCGGTTCAGCTGTTGCTGCAGCGTATGAGTTCAAACAACCAGGGCTCTATGTATACCTCAGTCATAACATGATTGAAGCTGTATTACTGGGTGCTGCTGCTCATATGAATGTTGAAGGCAAATGGGATGATGATCTCATGACCCAAGTTAAAGCACCAAAGAGCTTTGATGCAAAAGCTGCAATGGATCACTAAGATTTGATTTAGTGTAACGTTGAAGCAGTAACTAAAAAGCCTCAACCGATGGGTTGAGGCTTTTTTATTGATGGCGGATGCAATTTAAATACGCTCATAATATTTTCCATTGATTGTTGATCAGCACAACTCTATGTCAATTAAATCGCATATTCGTACTATCCCGCATTACCCTCATCATGGAATCATGTTTCGTGATATTACAACTTTACTGAAAGATCCTATTGGGTTGTGTACAACCATTCGGGAAATTTCAAACCGATATCTCAATATGGAGATTGACAAAGTTGTAGGGATTGAGTCGCGTGGTTTTATTATTGGTGCGCCTGTGGCATACCAATTGCAGAAGGGCTTTGTGCCTATCCGTAAGCAGAATAAACTGCCGGCAGAAACGATAGGGAGAGATTACCAACTGGAATATGGTAGCGATCGTATCGAAATCCACGTAGATGCTATACAACCTGGAGATCGGATACTTCTCATCGATGACTTGATTGCAACGGGGGGAACTGCAGAAGCTGCCGTGGGCCTTATTCAGGACATGGGTGGAGAAGTTGTTGAATGCTGTTTTGTAATTGATTTGCCGGATGTGGGGGGGCGGATTCGTTTGGAGAATTTAGGGTGTAAGGTATTTTCGTTATGTGAGTTTGAGGGGGGGTAGGCTATAACATGCGGTTATGGCAGTTAAATCAACCCTGGCGAAGGGTTGACAATATTTTTTCGTGAATGCCGCCAAATCCGCCGTTGCTCATGACTAGAATATGATCACCGGGCCTCGTGATTGCAGAAATATTTTGTACGAGTTGATGCAAATCATCATAACAATGCACTTTACTTCCTAATGGAGTCATAGCAGCTTTGGCCCAATGCGAATCGCGAGTGAAGCAATAAACCTGATCGGCTCCCATTAAGCTATCGGCGAGACTATCTTTCCATACACCCATTTTCATCGTATTTGATCGCGGTTCCAATATGGCAATAATTCTTTGTTTGCCGGCATGTGTCCGTAAGCCATTTAATGTTGTTCGAATCGCAGTTGGGTGGTGTGCAAAATCATCATAAACAGTAATGCCATTGATGACGCCACGCATTTCCATGCGACGTTTAACATTCTTAAACTGCTCTAATGCCGCTATTCCAGTCTCGATGGGTACTCCGGCATGCCGGGCGGCGATCAGAGCAGCTAATGCATTCATGCGATTATGTTCACCTAGCAAATCCCAATGCAAGCAGCCTTGATGGGTCTCGTTAAGAAAAATATCCATAGCGTCGTTTGTCTGTGGCCTTGAGTGCCAGACGGCTTCTATGCCAAATGTTTCAATGGGTGTCCAGCAACCTTGTTTCAAAACACGTTCTAAATTTTTATCATTTCCGTTTGCAACAATCAAACCGTTATTTGGAATAATTCGAACAAAATGATGGAATTGGCGTTCAATGGCAGCAAGATTTGCGAAAATATCGGCGTGATCGAATTCAAGGTTATTTAAAATTGCGGTTCTGGGATGATAATGGACAAATTTAGAACGTTTATCAAAGAAAGCTGTGTCGTACTCGTCCGCTTCGATGACAAAGAAAGGTGAGATCTCGGTAGGATTCAGACTGGAGTCTTGAACAGATATTGGCAGATTGCCAATTCTTGCTGATATGCCAAAATTCTCAGGAATTCCGCCAATTAGGAATCCCGGATTCAATCCAGCATATTCTAAAATCCAGGCTAACATGGAACTGGTTGTCGTTTTGCCATGCGTGCCGGCAACGGCAAGTACCCAGCGGCTCCCCAGAATATTTTCTGATAACCACTGCGGACCAGAAATATAGGGCAGATTCCGGTTGAGTATCTCCTCCATCAATGGATTGCCGCGTGTAATAACATTGCCAATTACAAATATATCCGGTTGTAGCTGGATTTGTTCAGGGGAATAACCAGCTATTAATTCGATCCCTTGAGATTCGAGCTGTGTACTCATTGGTGGGTAAACATCTTGATCGCAGCCCGTTACTCTATGTCCAGCTTCACGTGCGATGGCCGCTATTCCGCCCATAAATGTGCCACAAATTCCTAGTATATGGATATGCATATTTAGTTTAAAAGTTCTTGATTATGTTTCACAGATACAACTACTATAACTAGTTGTCTTCTAGGATTATAGTCTATTGAATAAGACAATATCGATGGTTGTTGTTTGTGACTATAGCGGGCTGATTAAGAAATTGTTTGGGTGTTTGTGTTAAACCTCTGTATATCCGATTAGTTAATTTTTAGTGAATAGTACTCAAATGATTGATTTAAATTATCGGGGCCGATTCGCGCCATCTCCAACCGGGCCTTTACATTTTGGCTCATTGGTTGCGGCTGTAGGAAGCTATCTTGATGCAAAATATCATCACGGCAAATGGCTGGTTAGAATTGAAGATGTTGATTCGCAACGCGAAGTACCTGGTGCAGCGAGCGAAATATTATATCTGCTTGAAAGGCTAGGAATGGAATGGGATGAAGAAGTTGTTTACCAAAGCCAACGCTCTGAGGCCTACTTCGAGGCCTTGAATATTTTGAGTAAACAAGGTTTGATTTATCCCTGTACTTGCTCAAGAAAAGAAATTGCGGATTCCAGCATTATGGGTTTGAATGGGCGCGTTTATCCTGGTACTTGCCTTAAGAATCCTGCATCTGTAAAGAAAGCTCATGCACTTCGCATTCATACAAATAATGATCTGATTCAGTTTAAAGATATTTTAAATGGCATATATTCACAGAGGCTTAAGCGTGATGTGGGAGATTTCGTTTTGCGCAGAGTCGATGGAATTTATGCCTACCAATTAGCAGTAGTGGTGGATGATGCGGCACAACATATAACACATGTTGTGCGTGGTGCTGATCTTCTAGAATCTACGCCGCGCCAAATTTTTTTGCAGCAATTATTGGATTATCCAATACCGCAATATTTGCATTTGCCAGTGGTAACGGATGCGAAGGGTGAGAAACTCAGTAAGCAAACAAATGCTACGCCAGTCAATAGTTTGAATACACTAACTCAATTAGTTGATGTATTACATTTCTTGGGTCAGAAACCACCTGTTGAAATTTCAGAGGGTGACGTTGCTTCCTTCTGGCAATGGGCTCAACAAAATTGGCGCGTGAATCTGATTGTTCATTAGTTGAGCCATCAATAATGCTGAGTTGATTTAAAGTAGAGCACTAAGCCCAATATTTGTGCTAGTCTAACCCTTAAAGTGTCGTGCAGATTAAAAGTTGTAATTGCACAACTGTTTATAATAATTAACGTGATTGATGACCAATTGAGAAGTGATTAATGTTTTTCATGCATATCGGGTAAGGAGTTACCGTGGCCTTTTTGCCGTTTAATATACCGAAACAAAAGAGATTGAAGGTGGTGATTGTAGGCGGAGGGTATGCTGGCGTGGCTGCGTTAACGAATCTTTTGCAATATGCACCCGATACTGATATCACGATTATTGATTCCAAAACGCACCATATAAAGATTACGCATCTACATGAAACATTCCGATATCCCCTGACAGATTTGCTGGTCCCATTTACCGAGATAGAAAATCGTTACGGGTGCCGACACATTGCAGCATCGGTAAATTTTGATCAGGAGATGCTACAAGAATGTCAAGATAAAAAACAACTGGGTCTCAATGAAGAAGTTTTAAATTTTGATTACCTGATTATTGCTTCGGGTTGTGAAAGTAGAGCTGTTGATTCGATAAGAAAAGATAATATTCTGAGTTTGCAGGACTTCACGATTGCAAATGGATCAGATTTATTAACAAAATTACTGGACCAAGGCAATTCATCTGAACAATCTATTTCTGTTGTGGGTGGAGGAGCAACGGGCATACAGTTCTTGTTTGAAATAAAACAATTTCTTAATCGAATTAAAAGTAAGGCTGCGTTACGCCTGATTCATTCGGGTGAACATGTTCTGGAACAATTTCCTGATGGATTTGGATCTTATGTGGAAGCTCGCATGGGTGAGATGGATATTGCTTTCTACCCAAATACCTATTACCGTGAACAGCAAGACGGGCAAATTTTACTGACAAATAAACAAACAAAAGAACCGTTTGAGTTGGCTTCCAGTCTGTCCATTTTGTTTTTAGGTAAGAAACAACAAAATATTTTTACCGCGAACGCCTTTGGACAAGGTATTATAGCTAATCAGGAGCCACTACAAAATATTTTTGTGGCGGGTGACTGCTCTTACTATCAATCGTTAGGTTCGAATACATTAACAGCACAATCAGCTGTTCGGAAAGGGAAGTTAGTAGCACGCAATATATTACGGCATTCCGGTTTTCCCGGATTGCTCGAACCCTATCTCCATCATGAATTAGGCTATGTCGTTAGCCTTGGGCCTTCAGATGCGGTAGGCTGGTTGGTTTCGGAAGGCAACCTGATCACAGGTATTCCAGCTTTGACAATTAAAGAACTGGTTGAAGCGCAATATGACTTATTGTTGGCAGGAATAGATACTTACTTGGTTTAGCAAATACTACGCAGGAGGCATTACAATGCTTGGTTTGTTCAAAGATACCCCTGTAATTGGCAAGGCCAATACAATAATCCATACTCCCAGTGAAAAGCTTTTTAATTTTATTGGTAACGATTTGCTGATTAACTATCCCAGATGGTCACCGGAGGTTAAAGAACTGGAGAAACTCACCGATGGACCTATAAAATTGGGAACACAATGCCGTCAAGTGCGCATTGATCAAGGCAATCGCTCTGAATCGACATTCAAAGTTAAGTTTTTTGATATAGGGGAACGTATTTGTTTTGAAGGTGTTTCTAATCCGTATCGTTGTGACTATGTGATTGAATCGGTTAACGCTTTAGATAGCCGGATAACATTTATTTTTGAACTGCTCAGTCTCGATTTACATGTAAGGCCATTTGAAAAGCTGGTACGCATTGCTGTTCAAGACGGAACCGAGCGGACTGTCAAGAATATCAAGAAATTAATTGAAGCAGATTAGGCTGATTTTTGAGTAATCGGAAGTCCCTCGCACGAGTGTATTTATTTAGCAAACAATTGATTAACCTGGAGAGAAAATCATGGATTTTATCGTTGAGAAAGACCCTGGATTGATTCCACAAGTACTGTCCAAGATTCTTGATTCATGTGTAAACGGAGTGTCACTAGCTGATCCTGATCAAGAGGATATGCCATTGGTTTATGTTAATAAAGCTTTTGAGACAATAACTGGTTATACGTTAGCAGAAGTGGTAGGTAAGAATTGCCGTTTTTTACAGGGTAAGGAACACGACCAAACTGAAGTCAATAAATTGCGAGAAGCTATAAAGGATAAGAAATCCGTTGAAGTAACGCTGAATAATTATCGTAAAAATGGCGAATTATTTTATAACCATTTGCTAATGTCGCCACTTTTTGATTCCAATGGAAATTTACTCTATTTCCTGGGTGTTCAATTGGACGTTACCCCGCAAATCCGGGCAGAAGAGGAAATTAAAGCATTGAAGGAACAACTAGCGATACTTAAGAAATAGGCGCTATCTTCGCATTAGTTATTGAATTATATGTAATAATATTTATCTTTGAGGTTAAGAATGTACCATGCTTCTTACCACATTTTTTTATAGCTGCTTAGTTTTTAGGCTGTGCTTTTGCATAGTTCCTAATCAGCCATGAATGTGTATCCCCGTTCAAAACTCCCACCGAAACGTTCTTCTTCCCGATACATTAGGGTGCAGTGGGCGTGGGATCACAAAAGCCGCCATTTCGTCGATTAGTCGCTCGGGGAGTTTTTTCAACGCCTCGCGCGTCGCTGGATGGCTTGTGGATAGCTTTTATCCGGAGCCAGTTTGCCCCAGCCATGCCGTTTCAGTATTTGGTACAGAGTCGGACTTTCTTTATTAGCGGGTGCCATCGCTACCACAACTTGCTCCATCCTGCTTCCCTGTCATACCATGATGGCCTCTACCAAAGTTAAAGATTATATTGTTACTGTTCCTATCTGTAATTGGAATGAGTTACTGATAATAATGATCTTGCGGTCATCTACGTGATAAAAAATACAAGCTCTCAATAAGTTTCAAAAACTTGTAAGAAACATGGCATATCGTAACCACTGCAAGTAATCACATTGATGAAACAATTAGGCTTGTCGATTCCGTTCTTTATCAAGAAACCAAAGTAACTCGTCGACAAAAGTTTCTCGAAGAAATGGAGCAAGTGACTGGTAGCGGGTTTGGGCGCAAGCTATCTGCGGTGGAAGTAATGCTGAAAATTCATATGATGCAACAATGGTTTAGTTATTCAGATCCGGGGATGGGAGAAGCGTTACATGATGTGCCAATGTTGCGTGAATTTTCCGGATTAGATGCAGGAGAAGCATCACTTGGCACAAAGCCTATCTGCTGAAACAGCTGCGCAGTTAGCGCAACACGCATTAGTGTTGTGTCAGGCGTGGTAGATAGTTGACGCCACGCTGATAGCAGCTGCGCCATCGACTATAAGAACCGGCTACGCAAACGTAATAGCGAATGAGCTCGATATAATGTTCCCTGAAGCAAGACCAAGAGGAATCTCAAACTGAACTTAAAATTTTATCGACTAAGTAATGCAGTTATAATCACGACATTGCTTTGTCATCTAAATCTTACACATGATTAATAAAAAAGATGCCGGACCGCCTTCTCTGCTGAATCGATTAGTATCATTAACCACCATTCGAGATGTCGAATTATTCGAAACTAGTTTGTTAAAAACATTGGCTGAGTTATTAAAAATTAATCAGATAGCCATGTACAGGCTCAGTCAAACTAGCATGATGTGCTGGTTGTCTACGCATTCAACCAATTTGATTCAAGATGATAATAAAAGACAGTTTTCAGAGTCGCAAGAGATATATACCTCTGAAATCGTGATTCCGGAGGAGATCAAGTCAGCACAGTTGTGGGTAGAGACAACAAAAAAACCCTATATTCAGCTACAGGGGAATCAATACTTAGTTGTTTATCCAATCTTTGCCGCCAACAAAATTGAAAGTTTGCTATCTTTTGAGCTTTCTCATTCATTAACCGAAGGGGAAATGCTCATCATCACTAGCTTGTTGAGTATCACCTATAACTTTCGCAGCCTGTTGGATGAGAGCCAGAAAGATAAGTTGACGGGCTTGCTGAACCGCCAAACTTTTGAAGCGAATATCAATAAAATCAGCTCGCTTACACTAAATTCGGATATCAGCCAACAACCTAACGGAAACGAGCAAGACCGGAGAAGAACTAAAACAGGAACAGAAGAATTTTGTCTCGCTATTATTGATATTGATGATTTTAAGTCTATCAACGACCGGTTTGGCCATATTATGGGCGATGAAGTTCTATTACTATTATCCTATGTAATGAAACAAAATTTCCGCGCAAAGGATTTATTATTTCGTTTCGGCGGAGAAGAGTTTGTAGTCATCTTCCATGTCCCAGATCAAGCGGAAGCTGCTAAAGCATTGGAACGTTTTCGAGAAAAAATTGAAGCGTATCGTTTCCCGCAAATCAATACGGTCACGATTAGTGTTGGTGCAACTTTGATTAGCGAAACTCACCACCTCGCATCTGAAATTATTGGACGTGCAGATCAAGCGCTCTATCACGCAAAAAACAATGGGAAAAACCAACTCCATTTCTATGAAAGTCTTTTGGAAAGCGGACATATTGTTGAGAAAAAAGAAACAGGTACAATCGATTTCTTCTAGGAGTCTGTCGGACTTAAGCAATCCTAGCGTGATGTGGTCACACAAGTGCAGTGGGTGATGGATAGACTCAACCATTGGGCTCACAGAGTGCTTAGATTCAGAACCTTGTTTGAGGTGTTCTTCAGGAAGATGGTGCGCTACACCGAACCACCGTTAGGCGTTGCACTTTGAAATTGAATTCGCGCAATCTTTGAACTTGCGATTCCCAGCGGTCTTGCCGCGGGGATAGGTGCAGGGCGCGCCGAGAAAATTTATTTCAGCTGCTTTCATGATGTATACCTATTTTTACATTCCGATGCATTTTGACTTGAAATTCAACAAGTAATGGCTACAGAGCCATTCAATAATTCCAGGAACTGTGAAGTTTCCTGGGGCAATAAATCAATAGAATGATGGCATCGTCATTCCCATCCATAGCATTACTAGAACAATCATGGTAATACCGATTCCAATCGTTCCAATAATCATGCCGATCAATATGGTTACACCATCCCTATTCAGAAGCCCCAGGGACATTACCAGTATTCCCCATCCTGGCGGGAAATTTGTCAAAGGGATTGGGAGCGCTATCGATAGCGCAAAAACAAAGGAAAAAATACCGATAATTCTTTCCCACGTCTGCACACTGATATAAGTCATGCGCGGCTGCATTCTGTTCTCAATTTTCTTGAGCCAAGGATTTGCTTTTGTAACTATTTTCTCAAGACTGGTTCGTTTGATTGATTTTTTTTCAATCCAAATTGGTAACCACGGTGCTCGCATACCGAGAATCATTTGCACTGAGAAAATGAATAGCGGGATAGAAAAAAGCGTTGTGCATCCCGGTGGGACGGGTACTGGAAGGCATATTGGTAGTGCGGCGATGGCCATGAGGATACCAAAACCACGCTCATGTAGCGCATTCTTGATTTCACCTACAGTCATTGCCTCTTTTGTATTTTCTACGACGACAATTGCTAGAAAATCAGAAGTAGGGCGCTCTTTGATTGTCATGAGTTATTCCTATTTGGATGCTGAATGTAAGCCAATTAACAAAACTTAGATAAGTTATTCATATCGAAGTGCATCGACTGGTTTCAGTGAAGCAGCCTTCTTGGCAGGATAAAAACCGAAGAATATGCCAACTGCCGAAGCAAATAGAAAAGCTAAACCGATCATACCTAGTGTAATGACAATCAGCATATCAGCAACTTGGCTGACTACCCAAGCACCACCAATACCCAGTAACAAACCAATCAACCCACCCATAAAACAGATCATCATAGCCTCAAGCAGAAACTGAGTAAGAATTGCACGCTGATTGGCACCGATTGCCATACGAATACCAATTTCCCGGGTACGTTCAGTCACAGATACTAGCATAATATTCATAATGCCAATGCCACCGACCAATAAAGATACTGATGCGATGGCGCCCAATACCATCGACATCACTTTTGCAGCACCTGTCGCAACATCAGCAAGTGCAGTTAAATTGCGAACAGTAAAATCATTTTCTTTACCTTTCGCGATACGATGGCGTTGGCGTAATAATTGGGTAATTTCTATTTCAGCGATATCCATTTCATCCGCCGACTTACACTGGACTAACATGAGTCGGATAGAGCCAGGAAACTGATTGCCGGTAATCTGTCTTTCACTGGTTGTGATCGGTATGAAAATATTGTCATCCTGGTCGCGTCCCGTTAGGCTTTGTCCCTTGGCCATTAGCACACCCACAACGAGGAAGGGGCGGTTGGTTATGCGTATGGTTTTTCCAACGGGATCTTCATCACCGAATAAGTTCTGTGCCGTGACTGATCCTAAAACGACTACACGATTTGCCGAACGCAAATCAGATTCTGTAAAGGTTGTACCCGATTCAATTTTCCAGTTACCTACCGAAAAATAATCCGGTGTAGTGCCTGTGATGATGGTGCTCCAATTTTTGGCGGCGTAATTGAGCTGCGCTGTACCCGAAATGACAGGCGCCGTTGCGCTGATTATCGGTAATTCGGCAATTGCTTGCGCGTCATGGATTGTTAAAGTTCTGATGCTACCGCTACCAAAGCTAAATCCTCCGGAAGATGTGGCGCCTGGGACAACGATAAAAAGATTACTGCCCATCTCAGCAATGGTTTGGTTAATTTTAGTTTGTGCGCCTTGACCGATGGATAACATTAAAACTACGGCCGCTACGCCAATAATCATGCCCAACATGGTTAGCCCGGTCCGCAAGCGATTTTGACGCAAGGCGCGCAGTGCTTCGCCAATAATTGCAAGAAAATTCATTGTGTCAATAGCGATTAAACATCGGTAGAAATAAATGACAAGCGGTCATTAGGCCGGAAAAGTTCTGGAAAGTTTGTCTACAGTTGTGTTCGTATTGTTGTCCTTATCATAAATGATATGTCCATCTTTTAGGCGAATTAGGCGCTTTGCATAAGCCGCAATATCATCTTCATGTGTGACCAGTACGATAGTAATACCTTGATCGCGATTAAGCTGTTGGAACAATGACATAATTTCACGACTGGTTTGCGTATCAAGATTTCCCGTGGGCTCATCAGCCAGAATCAGGGGCGGTTGGTTAATCAGTGCGCGACTGATGGCGACACGTTGTTGTTGCCCGCCAGAGAGCTGATTCGGTTGATGCATGGCAAAATTTTCCAAACCGGTACGACGGAGAAGTTCTAATGCTTGTTTGCGGCTTTGAGAACGGCCGATTCCAGCGTACAGTAATGGTGTTGCCACATTATCTAGCGCTGTGACACGTTTTAGCAAGTTGAATCCCTGAAATACGAAACCGATCTTCTGGTTACGAATGCGTGCCAGTTCATCGTTAGTAAGTTTGGCGACATTCCTCTCGGAGAGCCAATATGACCCGCTTGTCGAGGTATCAAGGCAACCGAGTATATTCATCAATGTCGATTTACCCGATCCAGAATGCCCCATAATGGCAACAAATTCGCCTTGATCGATGGTCAGATTGATATTAAACAGAACCTGATTCGTAATGGTATTCCCATTGGCGTCTTGCAGATTGTAGCTTTTAGAAATATCCTCAATTCTAATCAGCGAATGGCCGACATGATTGGTCTGAATCGATAGCATTAGAATACTCTTAATTTGAACTTACTTTCCGATTCCTTTTTGTCGACAACTTCACTAATAATTACTTTATCCCCTGCTTTTATTTCACCATTGACGATTTCAGTGAAATTGCCATCAGTAATACCAATGCTCACATTAACAGGAACGGGCCGATTCTCTGGCAAAAGATACACGACAGATTGATTGGCTGATTTTGTTTGTTTGCTGTTTTCACTTGATTCAATGTCCTTCGGCTGATAACGCAGCGCTGCATTGGGCACACGTAAAACTTTATCTTTTTGATTGACAACAAAATTGATATTGGCAGTCATACCCGGTAATAAGGTTCCATCATCATTATCAACCATGGCAACCACGTTGTAGGTAACGACATTCTCCTGAATTGTTGGATTGAGTCGAACTTGCTTCACTGTGCCGGAAAATTTACGTTGCTGAAACGCATCAACGGTAAAGTTAATGAGCTGGCCGAGATGTAATTGGCCGATATCGGCTTCAGCGACGCTGATGTTGATTTGCATTTGACGGAGATCTTGGGCGATTTGGAATAAGATTGGTGTTTGGAAATTGGCAGCCACAGTTTGGCCGATATCTACATTCCGTGCGATGATTACTCCCGATATGGGGGACCGGATAACACTATAATTGAGATTAGTTTGGTCACGCGCAACTTGGGCCTTACTGATTGCCAGTTGCGCGCGTGCTATTTCCATTTCTTGCTCGATCATTTGTAATGCTTCAAGTGAAATGAACTCTTTTTCCTTCAGCAATTGATGGCGTTTCAATTTGCCATCAGCAATTCTCAAGCTTACTTGCGCATTGAGAAGATTTGCTTTGGATTGCTGCAATTGAGCCTGTAGTAGGGCTGGATCCAGTTCAGCCAGAATCTGACCCACTTCAACATGGTCGTTATAATCCGCATACAATTTAGCCACAGTACCTGAAACCTGAGTGCCGACATTGACAAGAACAACCGGGGTCAACGTGCCGTTAGCAGAGATGGATTGTATGATATCCCCCCGTTCAATATTCCGGGTTTTATATTGATTTTCTGCTGATTCTTTTTTTCCGTCATTAGCCCAGTAGTAGGCGGCTGGGACAAGAATCAAAAGTAAAACAACGATAATTCGTTTAATGCTAACAGTTAACATTTTGAGAAACTTGATGGAATGCAACTCGGGGATAAATAGTAATCAAAAGACTCGCTTAGAAAATTTAGTGAATGTATTGGTGCAGATTGCCTAATAATATTGAGTGCTTTTATTTTTCTTTATCTTCTTCTGCTTTCAGCACTTGTATCTGTTTAAGACGAGCTTCAACACTGGATAGCTGGTAAAAATTTCCGTTGCTATTCTGCAGTGCGGTTTGCAATTGATCAAGCGCAGCCGCATAGTGTCCTTTCAACACATAAGTTTCAGCTAGCGCACGATGTTGCAGCATTCTATCACCTAATAAGGCGTAGCATTGGGCCTGTAAGCTAAACAATTGCGGATCATTTGGAATAAGCAGTAATTGTTTGTTAATAAACTCAAGTGCTGTTTCAGTCTGTTTGTTTCGTATTAAAGCATGCGCATACCCTTGAATCAATGCACGATGCTGTGGATATATTTTTAATGCACTTTTATAAATATCAAATGCTTCAGTAATTTTTCCATCACCCAGTTTGACATTGGCTGAAAGTGTTTCAATCATGGCACCCGCAATCACATTTTTATTTTCAACGCGTACTGTTTCTCCCAGTCGATGATTGGTCAGCATTGCGGTAGAAGAATCACGTTGCAATATTTGATATAAGTGTGCGAGTTCATGGTTTGCCTGTTTGTTCTTTTTATCTCGTAGTAGCGCATGAATATAGCCATATCGTTCAACAGCTTCGTTGGTATATCGCTTCTCGTCTAAACGTGATTTGAACTGTACAACTGCATCATGTGGCTTTCCCTGCATTGCACGTAATTTAGCGCGGACCAATAAAAAATCGATACTATCGGGAACTTGGCGGTATGGCATTTCGCGAATACGATTCTGGATATCTGCAATACGCTCGTAAGTGATCGGGTGAGTACGTAAATACGAAGGCGCGCCATTTTCATGAAATCGTCCAGCTTTTTGCAGGCGTTCAAAAAAAGTAGACATTCCTTGCGGTTCGAACCCTGCATCGAGCAGGATACTTAAACCGATCCGGTCCGCTTCTTGTTCATGCTTGCGGGTGAAATCTAATTTTGATTGAATGGCACTGGCCTGGGAAGCAACCAATATGGCTTGACTTGCTTGCGGATTAGAGCGCGCAGCAATAATAGCGACTGCAAGTGTCGCTATCGACTTTATCAAATCGAACTTTTGTCCGGCGATCATACGCGCCAGATGTTTTTGTGTCACATGAGCAATTTCATGCGACATTACGGCTGCCAGTTCCGATTCGCTTTGTGCGGCGATGATCAATCCGCTATTGAAACCCATGAACCCCCCAGGTAATGCGAATGCATTGATGGATGAGTCCTGAATCGCAAAAAATTCAAATGATTGCACTGCACTGGTTTCATCAGAATTGGAAATTAATTTATGACCAAGATTGCTAAGATAACTGGCTATCTCAGGATCATCCAGATAACTCGGGTCCGCGCGAATCTGGCGCATGATTTGCAGGCCAATCTGACGCTCCTGATAGGGGGTGATGGTAGCCCGTGATACATCACCAAGATCAGGTAATTCGTGGGCATAGCTATTGACTGGAAACAGAAATGGTAGCGTGAATATCAGGGAGACAAATTTCATGACACTAGGATGTCTGTTTGCTATTCAAGTTCCATCAATCTTATTTATCTCTGGATTGTGTAGACCAGACTTTATAGCTGGATGTGATGGGGTAATGCCATGCCGTGCCAAAATCGCAATGCGTAATACGAATTCCTGGAGGAGACTGGCGGCGTTTATATTCATTTTTATGAATTAAGTGTATGACTTTCTGCACGTCCGCTTCGTTATAATTCAGCGCAATAATTTCCTCAGGTGAATAATTATTTCCGATGTAAGCTTCTATAATCGCATCTAAAATTTCATACGGCGGCAAACTATCCTGATCCGTTTGATTGGGCCGCAATTCGGCGGAAGGTGCACGCTGAATGATACGCTCAGGAATGACCCGGTTAATTTGATTGCGGTATTCGCAGAGTGCATAAACCAGAGTCTTATTGACATCTTTGAGTACTGCAAAGCCACCTGCCATGTCGCCATATAACGTGCAATAGCCAACCGCTATCTCGGACTTGTTGCCAGTCGTCAATACAATCGAACCCGAATGGTTTGACATCGCCATTAGTAATGTGCCGCGAAGGCGCGCTTGTAAATTCTCCGTCATGGTATTCGTGGCGGTGGAATCAGAGGGAATTTGAAAATCATTTTCGATGGTTAACAAAAACTGATCAAACAATGTTTGGATACTGCATTCGAAGAGTTTAACACCCAATAATTCGGCCATTTCATTGGCGTCTTCCAGGCTGATATTGGCCGTGTACTGCGAAGGCATCATGACGGCTTTGATTTTATCTGCGCCCAGCGCATCGACTGCAATCGCCAGTGTCAGTGCTGAATCTACACCACCGGAAAGACCTAACAGTGCACCGGGAAAATGGTTCTTACGGACATAATCTTTAACCCCTAAACATAATGCCTGATAAATACTGGCTATGGGAAGTTGCGGGGCTGCCAGCTTAGTTTGTATGGGTTGATTGTTGTGAATATCGATTAATTCGATGGTTTCAACAAATTCACCGAGTTGATGGGTTAACGCTCCTTGTCGGTTCATTGCAAAAGAAGCGCCATCAAAAACCAATTCATCCTGTCCACCGACTAAGTTAGTGTGGATAATGGAGATGCCAGTCTGTTCAATAAATCTACGGGTAATCTGATAACGGGAAGCTTGCTTGTTGATACGGTAAGCCGAAGCGCTAAGTACTAACAACATATCAAGATCGGAGCAATCTGCTGCAAGGAGCGAATTACTCAACCAGAAGTCAGCACAGATTGCAATGCCAAATTTAACCCCATCCAGTTCAAATACACACGATTCAGTACCGGCATCGAAATAATACGATTCGTTAAAGAAATGAGATTGACTGAGAATTCTCTTGTAATAGGTGTGAGAGATTTTGCCGCGGTAAATCACGGAAACGGCATTATATAGCTTGCCTTCCTGAAAACTGGGATAACCCACTATTAGTGTGATGTCATCAATCGCTTCCACCAAATCTGCTAATGCATTGTTGCAAGCTTGACAGAATGTTTCGCGTAATAATAAATCAGCAGGCGGGTATCCGGATAGCGCTAACTCGGGGGTGATTACCAGCTGTGCTCCGGCCTGCTTCGCCTGCTTTGCTGCGTTCAATATCTTTACAGCATTGCCAGTGATATCGCCTACGGTGCAATTTATCTGAGCAATGGCTATGCGCATGATCTGCCGGTATGCTATTGCAAGCTAGAAGGGCAGTTGCGCATCCGGTTTAGCTTGCAAAATATTATGACGAAAATCTTCCTGAATGCGTTTTAGAGCGAATTCATTATCGGCCTCAAAGCGTAATACGATGACCGGCGTAGTATTAGAAGCACGCGCCAGACCAAATCCATCACTGTATTCAACCCGCAAACCATCAATGGTGATTACTTGCTGTGGATTCGTGAAAACTGCATTTTTTTGTAACTGTGCAATCAGTGTGTGATTTTCCCCTTCAGCAACGCGAACCTGAAGTTCCGGTGTGTTAATGCTATCGGGCAGATTATTCAGAGTGACATTGATATCTGCCTCGCGACTCAGCAATTCGAGCAGTCGTGCACCGGCATATAAGCCATCATCAAAACCGTACCAACGTTCCTTGAAAAACAAATGACCGCTCATTTCTCCAGCTAATAATGCCTTCGACTCAATGAGTTTTGCTTTGATGAAAGAATGACCGGTTTTCCACATAACTGGCACGCCGCCATGCTGACTGATCCAGGGTGCCAGATTCCGAGTGCATTTCACATCAAAAATGATTTTTCCACCAGGATTTCTCGACAATACATCCGCTGAAAACATCATGAGCTGGCGATCAGGATTGATAATATTGCCATTCTTTGTAACGATACCAAGGCGGTCACCATCGCCATCAAAAGCCAGTCCAATTTCCGCATCGGTGGTTTTCAACGCCTGAATCACGTCGTTCAGATTATCAGGTACAGACGGATCTGGGTGGTGATTGGGAAAAGTACCATCCACCTCGCAGAATAGTTCGATTACTTCACAACCTAGGCCGCGATAGAGCGCCGGTGCAAATGCACCCGCTACACCATTACCACAATCAACAACAATCTTGATGGGACGAGTGAGTTTGATATCAGCAGTAATCCGCTCAATATACGCATTGACGATAGCATGCTCGGAATAATTGCCTGCGCCCTGTGCGAGGTCGTTATTTTCGATGCGCAAACGTAGTGCCTGGATTGTGTCAGCCGCCAAAGTTTCGCCGCCAAGTACAATTTTAAAGCCATTGTACTCAGGCGGATTATGACTGCCGGTAACCATCACCCCGGAATATTGGCATAACTCATGTGCGGCGTAGTAAAGCATGGGCGTCGCGACCATGCCAACATCGACTACATGAATGCCACTTTTTTGAATACCGCGAGCGAGTGCTTGCGACAATTCTGTTCCTGATAATCGGCCATCCCGGCCGATGGCGATAGCTGTCAGATTTCTTGCACGAGCTTCGGAGCCAATCGCATGACCTATTTTTTCTACATTATCAACGGTGATCGTTTTGTCAACAATGCCGCGAATGTCATACGCCTTAAAAATTTCATGAGGAATTGCGTGCATAATTTTTTCTCTTTGAAAGAATGATTGTTGATAAAAGAGCTATGAATAGTCACTGACAGATAGCTATGACCAATTAATCAATGGAATGTAAGTTCTCTTCTGAAATCAAACCGATTTAATGGTGCCCAGCAACAGCGCCGCCTTTGAGCGTATAGTGGGTGCCGCAATAAGGGCAAAGCGCTTCGCCCGTTGCTTCAATCGGAAGAAAAACCCGCGGATGCGAGTTCCATAACATCATGGCTGGGGTGGGGCAATGCAATGGCAGATCATCGGTTGTAATTTCAATTTCAAGTGCTTTGTTATTGGCTTGTTGATTCATAAAAATATCTCCAATGCAGCTGATTAAACGAAGGTAAGCCAATCGGCGTGATTTTTAGCTCTGCCTTTGACGCAATCAAAGAATAGGGCTTGTATTTGTGTGGTGATTGGCCCTCGCTTGCCGAGTCCAATCATGCGATTATCGAGTTCGCGAATCGGTGTCACTTCAGCAGCAGTACCGGTAAAGAATGCCTCATCCGCACAATAAATTTCATCGCGTGTAATTCGTTTCTCGATGACTGGAATGCCGATTTCAGCAGCCAAATCAATCACAGATGCACGTGTGATTCCTTCCAGGCATGAAGTTAAATCAGGTGTGTAGAGTTTGCCTTGTTTGACGATGAAAATATTCTCTCCCGATCCTTCTGCCACATAGCCTTCCACATCCAGTAACAGCGCTTCATCGTAGCCATTCAATCCGACTTCCTGATTGGCCAGAATCGAATTGGCATAAGTTGTGACCGATTTGGCGCGACACATGTTGATGTTGACATGATGCCGGGTAAAAGAAGAAGTTTTGACACGGATCCCATTTTCAAGGGCCTCTGGCCCTAAGTAGGTTCCCCATGGCCAAGCGGCGATGGCCACGTGAGTGGAAAGTGTTTTGGCGGAGAGTCCCATGGCTTCAGCGCCATAGAAAGCGATCGGGCGGATATACCCGGAGACAAGCTTATTCTGTTTGACCACATCACATTGCGCTTGCATCAACGTTGCCTTGTCATAAGGCATTTTCATCATAAAGATATGCGCAGAGTTGAATAAGCGGTCGGTATGCTCCTGCAAACGGAAAATCGCCGGTCCTTTCGCAGTTTCATAAGCACGCAACCCTTCAAAAACACCCAACCCATAGTGCAAGGTATGAGTTAAAACATGCGTATTGGCATCCCGCCAGGGAGCCATCTTCCCGTCATACCAAATTACACCATCACGGTCAGCCATCGACATTCAGGAACTCCCGATAAATATTCTAAAAGCCATATTCTAACGTATTTTTAGCGCAGCGTTGAATCACGGCAGTATAAATAGACTTCTCATAAATAGATCAATTAGTTTGTTTGTGAAAATTTTTCTCGAATATCCAACGCATAACGGGTTTGAACTGGAATTACATCGCTTGCCTTATTTTTGCCATGGCCCATGAGAAGAATTTTAAGGTAGCTTGTCCATTAAACTATCAATTAAGTCTTGATTGTGTTAAATAAAAGCTTCTCAATCGATGATTCATCAGGATAAAGCGGATATCAATCCAAATACAGAAACAGACACATTTCCAATAGTGGGTATCGGCGCCTCCGCGGGGGGTTAAATGCATTTACCCAACTGCTCAAAGCGCTTTCCAACGACACTGGCATGGCTTTTGTCCTGGTCCAGCATCTTGACCCCAAGCATATCAGTGTATTGCCGGACTTGATAAAACGCACTACGTCAATGCTCGTGGAAAATCTGCGTGTTGAACCCAATCATATTTATGTGATCCCACCGACACATAGCTTGGCACTGTTGCATGGTGTATTGCAATTGCTCCCACGTCCGGATATTCGGGGTAAATTTCTGCCCATTGATGATTTTCTAACCAATCTGGCACAAGACCGGCAAAATCATGCCATTGGAATTATTCTTTCAGGTACGGGATCCGATGGCACATTGGGTATACAAGCTATCAAAACAGCAGGCGGTATTACTTTTGCACAGACTGAAGATTCGGCGGAATATGAAGGGATGCCGCACAGTGCAATCGCTAGCGGGCAGGTTGATTTTATCCTGCCACCTAAGGGAATTGCCGATAAATTGGCGCAAATAGCGCATCATCCCTATTTAAAACAACAGTTAGCTAATCTTACCGAGGATGTGCCGGCCAAAGAAACGGATCTCGGCAAAATTTTCGTTCTACTGCGCGCGCGCACCGGTATCGACTTTACTTACTACAAGCACACGACCATTCTGCGCCGTATCAAACGGCGCATGGTGCTACACCAACTGGATGAACTGAAAGATTATGTCAAGTTTCTGCGGCAGCATCCAAAGGAACTCGACATATTGTTTCAGGACATGCTGATCAATGTCGCGAGCTTCTTTCGCGATCCGGAAGCTTTTGAGATACTCAAAAAAGAGGTATTTCCCCGTCTCATTGAACAACTGGCAAATGAAAAAGCACTACGTATTTGGATACCTGCTTGTTCAACGGGTGAAGAGGTTTACTCAATCACCATTGCGCTATTTGAATTTCTCGGTAATCAAGTGAATGCCATGCATATTCAGATCTTTGCTTCAGATATCGATAAGCAAGCGATTGACAAAGCACGCCAAGGGATCTATTCCCATCACATTGATGAGGCAGTTGGAATTGAGTGGCTTGCGCGGTTTTTTATCAAAACAACAGAGGGTTATCAGATCTGCAAAAGTATCCGGAATGTCTGTGTATTTGCGATACAGAATGTTATCCAAGATCCCCCTTTCTCCCGGATCAATCTGATTTGCTGCCGCAATTTATTGATTTATCTCAATACGTCAATACAGAAAAGAGTATTAAATACTTTTTTATGCGCTACATCCGAATGGTTTCCTAATATTAGGCACTTCTGAAACGATTGGTAGCGAGGCCGATCTTTTCTCATTGATTGACAGGAAAAATAAAATTTATTTGCGTAAATCTCAGGCAAATTCACCTAATACTGATTTAGCCGAAACGCGCTCTACACTGCAATCATTTTCGGCATTTTATTCTTACTCAAAGGACACTCCACCTGCAATGCAAGTGCAACAAGCCGCTGAAAATATAATTCTGGAGAAATATGGGCTAGCGGCAGTGGTAATCGACCAGAATATGCATATACTCTATTTCCTTGGCCAAACCGATCCTTACATTGAGCCCGCTACTGGGAGTGCCAGCCTTAACTTGCTGAAAATGGTGCATCCGGAATTGATAATAGAGCTACGAACTCTTGTCCATCAAGCTATCAAGGACAACAACAGCGTTCGTAAGGAAGGCTTGCGCATGCGTCATCATGGAGGCTATAAAATATAAATTTGCAGATAATACCTCTCGCCGGTTCAAAAACTAATGTTCCAAGCTATTTGGTCGTATTTGAACCCGGTGCTGAAATTCCCGCTAGGCAAGGTCCATTGCAGCCAGAAGATGCGTGTAAAGATGCCAGGGATCTTCGCATTAGCACTTTGGAAAATGAATTACTGACTGAACGGGAGTATCTGCAATCGATTATTGAAGAACAGGAAGAAACCAATGAGGAAATGCAGTCGGCCAATGAAGAAATCCAATCCGCCAGCGAAGAATTGCAAAGTATTAATGAAGAGTTATAAACCACCAATGAAGAACTGACAACCATCATCGAAGAGCATGAAAATCGGAATCAGGAATTAAATCAAATTAACAACGACTTAATCAATCTACTGGCAAGCATTGATACGCCCATTGTCATTCTGCACCGAAACTTATCTATCCGGCGATTTACCCCGGCTGCAAAGGTGCTGCTGAATCTTATTGATACCGACACCAATCGACCGATCAGTAATATCCGGCCTAATATCGTTATCCCGGATTTGGAAAGCGAACTCAAGCAAGCGATAGAATCGGCTGTCACGAAATCGCTGGAGGTACAAGATGATAATGGGCATTGGTACTTATTGCGGCTACACCCTTACCAGAAACAGGATAAAAACACCGACGGTGTCGTCATGGTATTTATTGGTATTGAAGCAATTAAAGATAATGAACAGTTGCGTAATGCCCTTCAATACGAACGTCGTTTGGCTGCGGTAGTCCGCGATTCTAACGATGCAGTAACAGTCCAGGATTTTAACGGCCATATTCTGGCATGGAACCAACGTACGGCAGAAATGGTCGGATATACCGAAGGCGAAGCACTACAGCTCAATGCCAATCAATTGGTCCCAGACATAGCCCGTGAGGAAATGCGTATAACTTCAACACGGCCAAAAAAACACTCCCTTGCGAAACCACACGTTGCACTAAAGAAGGCCATTTGCTCAAGGTGTGGATGACGACATCAATCCTGAATAACGCGGCGGGTAATCCAGCGGCCATTGCGATCACGGAACGGGAGAAATTATAAAAATATGGATAGTGAACATAGAAGAGCGGATGATGCTATCAGTCATAGCAAGATGGAATTGCTCGTTGAGCTGCAGGCTCATCAGACAGAATTGGAAATGCAAAATCTGGAACTCAAGAAAGCACAGCAGCAGTTGGAAGAATCGCGCAACCATTATGCAGATCTCTATGACTACGCTCCCGTAGGTTATCTTACCCTAGATAAAACTGGTGATATCCGATCCATTAATTTGACCGGCGCCAGCTTATTGGGAGAAGAACGTGCATTTCTTATCGGCAAGCCATTTATAGCTTGCTTTCCATATATCGACCATCAGGCCTTTTTACAGTATCTGCACGATATTTTTAATAATCCCAGCAAAGCCACGCTTGACCTAAAAATCAGCGATGCGAAAAATCGAATCCGCTTTATTCATTTAGAAAGCAAAGCAGACGAAGATAACAACATGTGTCGTATGATCATGTCCGACATCAGTCAACTCAAAGAAGCAATTGTCAGCAATCTGGAATTATTAACTGAGAACAGGCGTCTCATGAAAGAGCTATTCCGTATCCAGGAAAAGGAACGGCGCACACTGGCTTTCGAATTGCATGATGAATTAGGACAATGGCTTACTGCCATTCGCGCAGAAAATGAGGTAATTCTCAATTCCGCAGAGAATAACGCAAACATTATCCCCAGTGTCCAGGCGATTAAAAATTGTACTCAGAAAATGCATGAAGTGATACACACTATGCTGCATCAACTGCGCCCGGCACTACTGGATGCATTGGGTTTGCACAATGCACTTCTAGAATTAAAAAAGCAATGGTGCTCGCACCATCAACATATCGTCCTTGAATTTAAACTGCAAGGTGAATTTACAAAGCTTGGTGAACAATTGAATATCATTATATTTCGCCTTGTTCAGGAAGGTCTTAATAACATCTGCAGTCATGCTGAAGCCACTTGGGCGCAAATCAGCTTGGTCTACGAACCCATTGAAAACTCTCCAGTTGATTATCTGTATCTGAAGATAGAGGATAACGGCAAAGGCTACGATGTCGATCAACCATCGACAGGTTTGGGCTTGTTGGGTATGCGTGAACGCGTAATCTCCATGAATGGCACGCTGTCGATACGGAGCGCATGTAGCGCAGGCACAGAAATTAACATTCGATTACCCATTGAAAACTCAAACAATGAAGAAACAAATATCCATTCTGTTGGTTGATGATCATCCAGTCGTACGTACCGGATATCGTCGCTTACTTGAAAGTACTCCCGACATGCGTGTGGTGGCAGAAGCAGACAGTGGTGAAAAGGGCTACCAACTTTATGTAGAACATCAACCAGATGTCACAATTCTTGATTTGAATATGCCAGGGATCGGCGGACTTGAAACAATCCGTCGTATCAAAGCTTATGACCCTGCTGCAGGCATTCTGGTTTTTAGCATGTTAAATAATATAATGATGGCCCAGCGTTCATTTGAAGCGGGAGCACGCGGATTTATCAGCAAACAAAGCGGGATAGGCGAAATGATTCATGCAGTCCAGCAGGTAAATTCAGGAAAAAAATATATTGAATCAGAGTTGGCTGCATTACAAGCAATGAATGCAATGGATACAATGCATAAGGATACGAGTAAAAGCACTATCGATAGACTGACTAAGCGAGAGTTCCAAATATTCAAACTGATTGCGGAAGGAAATTCCACTGCACAAATTGCTAAGAAACTGACCATCAGCCATAAAACTGTCGGTGTTCATCATGCCAATTTGATGCGTAAGCTGCAACTACAAAACTCGGCGCAACTCATTCGCGCAGCACTTGATTACCGAGTCATCATAAACACTATGGCTTGAATCACTCGACTAGTACGATAAGTAATAGAAAAGAGTTATTATTTATCCTGTTCCGGAAAATGTTTTTTTGCTTTATCAAAGGCTTGTTGCATAGATTTTAAAGATTTTCTAAGTCCAGTTTGAATGTCTTCCCATGCACCTCCTGAATTTTTTTCAAACTGGTCCCATTTTTTCTTTACCTGGCTTAACTCCAGTTCGAGTTCTTCAAGGTGAGGTCGAATATTATCCTGCGCTTCTTTCGCGCCAAGATGCATTTGCAACTTGACTTCATCGACTATGGATTGCAGATTCGTCAGTTCAGCTTGCAATTGTTCTTTCATTGTTTTTTCGTTCATTTCGATTTCCTTTTTCCAGAATTAGTGATTTGACATCAGCATTGCTGTCTTTTTGTAACTTTAGCTGCTTCAAAGTGATTGGGTATTCACTTTTAATATGATACAGAAAGCATGGGTTCATCTGCCATTTTACAATGTAATCCAGCGTAAAACTTCTGTAGCTGGAACCTTGATGACATTCTCGACAGATAACTCTTTCACCTTCCTTTTCTTATTTTTCTTTTTTGTCTCGGCATTGATAGAAACACGATTTCGATCTACTTGTACTTTGATATCCTCGAGTTATTATGATGATGCCTCTCACAATTTAGCCAATATGGATAATCTTAGCAATGGATGGTACCCCTGCAGCGTTCCAGGCATAAAGCAGATAAAAACCCGG
>NZ_JAIEME010000015.1 GCF_019752415.1 Nitrosomonas sp. | reverse complement strand
GACGCCACAGCAGATGGTTGCAGCGGGTTTTAATCCCTTGGAACTTGCAGCGAGAAATTGGGTTGAGGGTATGCAGACACTGGAGCAAGGGATTGCTCTAATTCCGAGCAGCCAGTTATTGGAGGTACGCTATGAACAGTTGTTGCAAGACCCCTGTGATCAATTGCAGCGCATTCTAGAATTCATGGAAGTGAAAGCAAAATCGGATGAAACGTTCTGGGAGATCATAGCGTCTTTACAAATTGCGCCAAAACAAGAGGAATGGGTACGCAACTGGAGTGAATCAGAGTTGGGTTTGGTACTTGCTATACAGAATGATGCTTTGCGCCGCTGGGGATATATTACGGCTGATAAATGAGGTGTGCTGTAAAATGGAATCCATGTGTGTTGATGCTGGGTTTAATTGATCACTGTACTTTACTCATACAGGCAACGGCGAGCATGGACGAATTGAAACGCGAAAAATCTGGGTCACAACAAAATTGAATCACTATCTCAACTTCCCCTATGTGCGCCAGGCCTTTATGATCGAGAGACAATCCATCCGTAAAAAGACCGGGAGATCAGTCGATAAGTTGTTGATGGCATCACTAGCACATAGGTGGATCATGCAATCCCAGAACAGGTTCTTCGGGACAACCGGGGGCACTGGAGCATAGAAAGTTGCCACTACATCATCGACTGGAATTGCGACGAGGATCGCAGTCAAATTCGAACAGGCTTCGGACCAGAAAATATCACACGGTTGCGACGATTTGCAATCGGCTTACTCAAAGATAGAAGCGCAATGAAACGATCCCTGAAATGATGAAAAAACTGATGCTGAATACCCGAAGCAGTCTTTGACTATCTGAAAATGACCCGAAACTCTAATCCTGGTTCAATAGGATAAGAGGTAGCGTAAATTTGCCGTGTTGGAAGAGGCTTTCCCATATACACTGGAAGGTATTGTTGGTAGAATACAAAGCCTTTATAAAAGAAGATTTTTAGATAAAAATGAACCGCAGTTTTTCGCGCCATTTACAAAATAAATTGATTTTTACTGATTCCCCAATTTTTCTGCTAATTAGACATAAACTTTGTGAGTTCTGAATTCTTGTCTGTGTGTTTAATACCCAATTTTGTCTCCAGTGCCCTCTTCATCTCTTATGAAAAAGTATGTTTATTTTTCCTATATCCCTAATCATTATTTGTCTTCTTTACCTGATTCCGGAATTGATCAATTGAAACTGATAAGCGATCACTGATCTATGTATCTCGGACAAAACCTTATTCTTATTCTTAGTCCGCCGCGATCTGGCTCAACCATGCTCCAGCGGATTCTAGGCAGTCACACGGAGGTGCTTACCCATCCAGAACCTCACATTCTCACACCCCTTGCTTTTCAGGGTTATTTCTATCAGATTGAGAAGGCATCATACAATCATAAGGTTGCTGCCCAAGCATTTCGGGAATTTGTGGACTATTTGCCGAACAAGGATGAGGACTATTTGAATGCATGCAGAGCATATTGTGAAGTTCTCTATTCTCGTGCTTTAGAAAACTCAGGGAAGCACTATTTTCTCGACAAAACACCAAATTATGCCGACACAATTCTTCCATTTATCAGCCGTTTATTGCCAGAAGCTAAATTTATTGTTCTGACTCGGCACCCCTTTGCGATATTGTCTAGCGCTGCCAATACCTTCTATAATGGCGATTATGATAGAGCATATTATACCCGTGATTTGCTAGGCACTTTTATTCAGCCTATTGCTCGTTTCCTTAAAGACTCCAATGTTATGCACATCCACATTAAATATGAGGACTTGGTATCTAATCCCGAACTGCATGTTCGCCGTTTACTTGCCTACCTTAATTTGGATTACCAAGAGGGATGCATTCATTTCGGCGAATATCCGCACATCACCAAGACCTACGGCGATCCAAAAATCGGACGGCATATGCGTCCTGTTACGCTATCTCTTGATAATTGGGTCAAAGATTTTACGCACAGGCCTGATCGTAGGAAACTCTGTAAAATGATTATCAATAAGGTGCAACCCGAGGATCTGGCACGTAGATCGCACATTGCTCTGCTAATCAAGCGCCTACGCCAATGTTGTGATGCGCTCATGAAATAGAAAAATGCCTCGCGGGTAATGCAGATGATTCGATGTACCCCTCTTTTTTCTGATTAAATAGGGCGTCTTCAAAAGGCATTATGCACAACCGGTGCAATAGCTCGGTCTTACGCGTGCCCGGCTTGGCAAAAAAACAATGCCGCCAGCGAAATGAGGTCGTATTATGTACACCGCAAGTCCCGGCACTACAACGAATACCTCTCCCATCAGACAATTGCTGGCTATAACATAGCCTTTATCTTTGTGCTGTAACCTTGTTAATGAAGTGCCCGACAGGGGATTAAAGGTAACTTTGCAGCTTGGATGCGGAACCCCAGCGAACAATGTGTTCTTTGCTACACTTGGGGCATAGTAGTTTGTTCGATCGATTTGACCTGGTCAAGTAAAATCGGACACCTCAATTAAGCAACTTTCATCGTTTTGCTGCCTCAGCTTCATATTGGTTCGGATTTTTGTAATCCAGGTCCCAGCGAACGTGAAACCGGCCACCAGGGGTGGCTACGCTTTGTTCAGCCACCGTTTGTTACGTCTTCTGAAAAGTAGTATTGATCGCCTCGACCAGTATCTTCTTCTTAAATTTAATTTTACCCATTGGGTGAGCCCCCTATCCTGTCGAAAACCCTTGCCAGAAATATGTTTGTGGCAATTTTACAGGAATCAACCGAGGAAAAAAGGTTCAGCGTTTCTGAAAAATCCGCCGTTGAAATGCCCCTCAGGTATAGCCAGGGTAAAAACTCCTCAATATTCTTGGCGCGCTTCAAGTAAGGCGGTATTTTCCTTATTTTGATAATCGATCTGGGCAGATCTTTATCAACAGATTACACCGCTTTCTTCTCCTTCCATACACCAGAAATTAGTATAGCTCACGATAGGGGAAAAACTTTTTGCAGTGTTGTGGGACGCATTGACACTCGATACGGAACACAAGTGTTTCTTATTAAATGAGGAGAAAGAGCGTCGAAAAGGAGTGCCGGGATTCGATAAAGAGAACTGGCCTGATATGGCCGATGAAACATGGACGAAAAGCACCCATTCTTATTATGGGACGGAGTTAAACACGCATTTACCCACCTCATCCGTATCCTTTGTTCGTCACCGTACATACAGCAGACAATTGGTGCGATATCGTGTGTGCGTGGCAGTGTGATTCACATCGCACTAACGGGTTGATTTTTAGATACCACAATTCGTATTTGGGTTAATCAATTATCGATTTATTCGTTCAAAAGGAGAACAAACCATGGCATCAGCAGATGAATTTAGCAAAGAGATGGATCAACTAAGAAAGGAATTCATCACCCTTCGGCATGAACTAGGATCGCTGATGACGTCAGTGAAGGATCAGGTAGGAAAGCAAGGTGACAAGGCTGTTGATCTGGCTCATGACGCGGAAAAGCGTGTGCGTGACCAGACTAAGCTGGCCGGAGAAAGTGTGGAGAGGTATATCGAAGAACGCCCGCTTACCAGTGTACTTGTTGCTTTCGGCAGCGGTTTCGTGATCGGCATGCTACTGAGTAATAAAAATTAAACGGTTGACATAAGTGCTGCCCAAATTGCTTGCAGAGATCGTCGCTGCGGAACATGCCAAACTATGGCGGAGTTCGGTCAAATTAGCCATTGTGATGTCCCTGTTGGGGTTGGTCGTGATGGCCGTGGTAGTTGGCATGGTTTTCGTGCTTTATGGTTTGTACTTATCGTTGGTAGAGACATTCCCGCCCTGGCAAGCAGGCGTAATTGTGGGGGGTGTTGTGGTGTTCTTTGCGGCAATCTTGCTAATGGTTATTGCCCAACAAAGCCGAGCAGTTACGATTAAAAACAGTAATCCCCCTGAGCAAGCTGCTGATGATCCCTCCGCTCAGTTGGGAGCCGTAATTGGCGATATTGTTGCTAAGTCTAATGTTAAAAGCAGCGACTTTGTGCTGACGGCATTGATCGCTGGAATAGTGCTTGGTGCTAGTCCGAGTCTTCGACAGCGGATACTGACTACGTTATCAGATCTGACCAAACCTAACGATAAATAACTTTATGACGTTGAACTTCTGTTTCAGATGGATGGGGTTTCTCAAATGATTCATGAATCCTTTATTCTTTAATTCTCATCTATCTTTTTCACCGCATGAATTGAAGTTTTTATCTCTCAGAAGGTTTGGTGCGAATGGCCGTCGCGCGTATTGGGTGGATATGGGTTTTTTTGATTTATTCTGGAGGTGATTCGAGTATGCGTCAGATATGGATTGTAACCTGCCTTGCGACAAGCCTTCTCTTAGGCCAGGCAGTCGCGGCTGATCAAGCACGAAAGGCGGAAATCGCCGAGAGCAAGGCGGAGGTACTGGAGGAGAAGGCCGCACCCGATGGCAGCAAAGTGCCTCCGACTCCAGCCCAACTCATCTCTAAGCCCCAAGCGCAAGCAGTCGATGCGATCGGCGAAGAGCCGTTGGACGGTGCAGTCACTTGTCTTGCCCGCAGCATCTACTGGGAGGCCAGGGGACAGGGTGATACCGGTATGGAAGCCGTTGCCAATGTGGTTATGAACCGGGTAGGCCATGAGGGCTTTCCAAACACCATCTGTGGCGTTGTCAAGCAAGGCCATGAGCAAGGAGCCTGCCAGTTCTCGTGGTGGTGCGATGGCCGTTCGGATGACGCAAAGGAGAACGAATCCTACGCGATCGCCAAGGAAATCGCCCGCAAGGCCCTCAATCGTCAACTTAAGGACCGAACCGGTGGTGCCTTATACTTCCATCATCGGAAAGTAGTTCCCGGTTGGTCCAAGGAATATGCCAAGATGGCCGAGGTCGGCGAGTTTATCTTCTATAAACCGGCTGGCGGCGTGGCCAAATAGGCTCTGTAGATTGATATTGGCGAGAGTTCGTAACACGCGATGGTTTTATCCATCTAGCTTTTTCTTCAGCATGGCGTTGACTTGCGCCGGATTGGCTTTGCCTTGCGTGGCTTTCATGATCTGGCCGATCAGTGAATTGAAAGCTTTTTCCTTGCCGTTCCGATAATCAGCGACTTGTTGGGCATTGGCGGCTAGCACCTGATCAACCAATTTTTCAATGGCGCTGTCGTCGGAAATCTGTTTCAGGCCTTTGGCTTCGATGATGGCGTCGACATTTTTGCCGAGTTCGCCGTTCCACATACTTTCAAACACCGTCTTCGCGGCTTTGCCGGAAATGGTGCCGTCATTGATGCGTGCGAGCAGCGCGGCGAGTTGGGCGGGGGTGATCGGGCAGGCAGTCATTTCAATGCCTTCCTTGTTCAATTGTCCGCTGATCTCGCCCATAATCCAGTTGGCGCACAGTTTGGCTTGTGCGGGTAATTGCTTGAGCGTGGCGTCAAAATAATCCGCCATTTCGCGAGAACTGGTCAGCACGGAAGCGTCATAGGCAGACAATGCAAACGCGGAAACATAACGATCCCGCCGTGCTTGCGGTAATTCCGGTAGGGTTTGCTTGATTTGATCAATCCAGCTTTGCGGAATTTCCAGCGGCAATAAATCCGGATCGGGGAAATAGCGGTAGTCGTTGGCGTCTTCCTTGGTGCGCATGGTGCGTGTTTCGTCTTTGTTGGCATCATACAGACGGGTTTCCTGCCGGATCGCGCCGCCATCTTCAAGGATTTCAATTTGCCTTCTGGCTTCATAATCGATGGCTTTTTCCAGAAAACGGAATGAGTTCAGATTTTTAATTTCGCAGCGTGTGCCAAGTTTTTCCGTGCCGTGCGGGCGTACTGAGACATTCGCATCGCAGCGGAATGAGCCTTCCTGCATATTGCCGTCGCAAATGCCAATCCAACGCACCAGTGCATGCAATATTTTCGCGTACGCTACGGCTTCCGCGCTGCTGCGCATGTCCGGTTCGGAGACGATTTCCAGCAATGGCGTGCCAGCACGGTTCAGATCAATGCCGCTCATGCCATGAAAATCTTCGTGCAGCGATTTTCCGGCATCTTCTTCCAAGTGCGCGCGAGTCAGGCGGATGTTCTTTTCAGTGCCATCGACTTGAATATGAATATTGCCGCCTTGCACCACCGGTAATTCGTATTGGCTGATTTGATAGCCTTTGGGCAAATCAGGATAAAAATAATTCTTACGCGCGAAAATGGAAGGCGAATTGATTTTCGCCCCCACCGACAGTCCCAGTTTAATCGCCCGTTCCACCGCGCCTTTATTGAGTACCGGCAAAACTCCCGGCAGCGCCAGATCGATTACACTTGCCTGGGTATTCGGCGCTGCGCCATAGGCGGTGGATGAGCCTGAGAAAATTTTGGATTGCGTTGAAAGTTGAGCATGTACTTCAAGGCCGATGACAATTTCCCACTGCATGATGTATTTTCCGACTAAATTGATATTTTCAGGAATGAACGATTGGTTTAAACGGGCGACTGCAAATGCCAGCCGGTAGCCAGTTGATATTGGTGCGCGACATTCAGCATTTGCGCTTCGCTGAAGTAATTGCCAATGATATGCAAACCGACCGGCCGGTTTTTATCGCCAAAGCCGACTGGGATCGACATGGCCGGCATTCCGGTGAGATTGGCCGCGCTGGTATAAATGTCCGATAAATACATCTGGATCGGATCACCGCTTTTTTCTCCCAGATTAAAAGCCACGGTGGGGGTGGTGGGCCCCATGATGATGTCGCATTGTTTGTAAGCTTCGGTAAAATCCTGAGCGATCAGGCGGCGTAGCTTTTGCGCTTTAATGTAATAGGCGTCGTAGTATCCGTGCGATAAAACGTAAGTACCGATCAGAATGCGCCGTTTCACTTCCGCACCAAAACCTTCCGCACGCGATTTGCGGTACATGTCGGCCAGATCGCCGTACGATTTTGCGCGATGGCCATAGCGCACGCCGTCAAAACGGGATAAATTGCTCGATGCTTCAGCAGGCGCCAGCACATAATAAACGGGGATCGCCAGCGGTGCGTTCGGCAATGAGACTTCAATCGTTTGCGCACCCAGTTTGCGGTATTCATCCAATGCTTTCTCAATGGCGTTTTCGACATCCTTGCTCATGCCTTCGGCGAAATATTCCTTCGGCAGGCCGATGCGCAAGCCAGCTAACGGTTTTTGCAGATCCCGCGCGTAGTCTTCGGCGTTCCGTTGCAGGCTGGTTGAGTCGCGCGGATCAAATCCGGTCATGATATTCAGCAGCAGCGCGAGATCTTCTGCCGATTTGGCCATCGGTCCGCCCTGATCCAAGCTGGAGGCGAAGGCAATCATGCCGTAGCGGGACACCAATCCGTAGGTCGGTTTGATTCCCGAGATGCCGCACAAGGCCGCTGGCTGGCGAATGGAGCCGCCGGTATCGGTGCCGGTTGCTGCCGGTGACAGTCTTGCTGCCACTGCGCAAGCTGCACCGCCTGAACTGCCGCCAGGTACCGCGGCATGATCCCAGGGGTTTTTCACCGGTCCATAAAATGATGTTTCGTTGCTCGACCCCATGGCGAATTCATCCATGTTGGTCTTGCCGATATTGACCGCACCCGCTTGATTGAAACGTTCAATGACTCCGGCATCATACGGTGAGACAAAATTCGACAGCATTTTTGACCCGCAGGTGGTCAGCCAGCCTTTGGTGCAAAAAATATCTTTCTGCGCAATGGGGATTCCGGTCAATGGACCGGCTTGTCCAGCCGCGATCATTTGGTCGGCTGCCCGGGCTTGTGCAAGGCTTAGTTCTTCATTTACTGTAATGAATGCATTGTATTCAGGATTAAGCGCCTTGATGCGTTTGAGAAATTCTGTTGTTAGTTCAGTGCTGGAAATCTTTTTTTCGGCAAGCTGAAGGGAGAACTGTTTAAGGCTGGCATTAAACATGGTATTTACTGATAGAGAAAAATAAAATGTTGCGTATAATTATCGTTTTTAAATTCTAGGATATAGTTCTTCCGATTCACATCGTTGAAGTAGTTTTTAGTCTATTCAATAACTTGTGGAACCAGATAGAGACCGGCTTCGACTTGTGGCGCTATCGATTGATATAATTCGCGCTGGTCGGTTTCAGTGACTGCATCTTCACGTAAACGTTGTGTGACACTTTGGGCGTGTGACATGGGTTCAACTGCTGAGGTATCGACTGCTTGCATGGTTTCAATCAAATTGAAAATACCGGATAACTGAATCAAAGTTTCTTTTGCTTCGTCTTCATCAATCTCAATATAAGCAAGATCAGCTATACGTTTTACATCGCTAACAGACAAAGTCATTTTATAGGGCAACCTTATATTCAAATAAGTATTAGGGTATCATGCCCCGTTTAACTGGCGTATTATTTTTTGAAGGTTTTAATTTTTATTCGCTCTCACATAATTACTAATAACGGATTCTGCCACTATGTTTAATTTCTTGAACAACAATATTCTTGGAAGCTATTTCTCAACAGATATGGCGATTGATCTGGGCACAGCGAATACGCTGATTTATGTCCATGGCCAAGGAATCGTGTTGGATGAACCCTCTGTAGTAGCAATCCGCGAAGAAAGCGGGGCCAATGGCAAGAAAATGATTCAGCAAGTAGGTCTTGCAGCCAAGCAAATGTTAGGCCGCACACCGGGGAATATTACAGCCATTCGCCCAATGAAAGACGGTGTGATTGCAGATTTCACAGTGACTGAACAAATGCTTAAGATGTTTATCCGGAAAGTGAATCCTCCCCGGTTGTTCTCAGCCAATCCGCGTATTGTGATTTGTGTGCCTTATGGATCCACTCAGGTGGAACGCCGCGCAATTCGTGAAGCCGCCTACGGTGCTGGTGCCCGCAAAGTTGAATTGATAGAAGAACCCATGGCAGCCGCATTGGGTGCTGACATGCCAGTTGAATCACCTACCGGTTCCATGGTGGTTGATATTGGCGGAGGCACTACGGAAGTTGGTGTTATCTCGCTAGGCGGTATCGTTTATTCTAATTCCGTGCGCGTGGGTGGGGACAAATTTGACGAAGCAATCATTAACTATATCCGCCGCAACTATGGCATGTTAATTGGCGAACCTACTGCAGAAATCATTAAAAAAGAAATTGGCTCGGCTTTCCCTGGATCAGAAGTGCGCGAAATTGAGGTGAAAGGGCGCAACCTTGCGGAAGGAATACCGCGTAGCTTCACCATTTCCAGTAATGAGATTCTGGAAGCACTGGCAGAGCCGCTAAACAGCATTGTTAGTGCGGTTAAATCGGCTCTGGAACATACCCCGCCGGAATTGGGTTCGGATATTGCCGACAAAGGCATGGTTATGACCGGAGGCGGTGCTTTGCTACGTGATATTGATCGTTTGTTAATGGAAGAAACCGGTTTGTCCGTCATTGTCGCCGATGATCCGCTGACCTGTGTGGTGCGTGGCGCTGGCATTGCTCTGGAAAACATGGATCGTTCGATAGGTATTTTTGCACGTGACTAAACACATTGAACCAGTAATCTTTTTTCTTATTTTATAGACTGAATCAGACACAAAACCAGATTCATAAATACTGGACGTAATGGAAACAGCTCCTCAGTTTTTCAGACATGGCCCAGGTCCGTTTGTACGGCTGTTTGTTTTCGCTTTGTTATCCTGTTTACTCATTGTTGGAGATGTGCGTTTCAAATATTTTCCGCAATTGCGTCAGGCTATCGGTGTGGTTATTTTTCCTTTGCAGAAGATTGCTTATATCCCAGCCAATATTTATGATCAAGTGGAGGAATTTATTGCCAGTTTCAACTTATTGGAAGAGAACATAAAACTGAGGCAGATCTATCTTGAGAACCGGGAACAATTGCTAAAATTAGCTTCGCTGGAAGCTGAGAATATTCATTTGCGCAATTTGTTCGGAGCGGTGCAGTATATTGAAACCAAAACCAGAACCAAGGCAGTCCTGGCTAAAATATTGTATACCCCGCGCGATCCGTTCAATCATAAAATTACCCTGAATAAAGGCAGTCAGCATCATATTCAACTCGGCCAAGCTGTCATTGACGATAAAGGCATCGTTGGACAAATCACGCAGTTATATCCTTGGTCATCCGAAGTGACACTGTTGACCGACAGAGATCATTCTGTTCCGGTGCAAGTTGTCCGTAATAGCTTACGTTCTGTCGTCTCAGGTACCGGTAAAAATGATCAACTGGAGTTGCGTTACCTATCGGTGAATACTGATATTCAGCAAGGCGACCAGTTGGTCACTTCCGGAATCGGCGGGGTTTATCCGCCCGGTATTCCTGTTGCGACAGTATTGCGAATTGAACGAGACCCTACGGGTGATTTTGCCCAGATTATCAGCACACCGGTTGCCGGCGTGGACCGGAACCGGCAGGTTTTAATCCTGTCCCTGATACAACCGGAAACCCATGATGCTTTAGAGATGCCTAAAATTGACTCCGGAAAGAATTAAGGAAAATAGGTCAAATAAGGATAATTATTTTGGACAGGATGTGTATATTCCTGCCAGTAATTGGTTTATTGCGGCAAGCTTAGTTGCAGCTTTGATTCTAAATTTCCTGCCATTGCAAGAGGATATACTAGTATTTCGCCCTGATTTCGTGGCAATTGCCATAGCCTATTGGAACATTAGTCATCCGCATAAAATGGGGATGGGTGTGGCTTTCGGCATGGGATTAATGATGGACGTCGGAAATACCGGTATATTGGGACAGCATGCGTTAGCCTATTGTGTCATTGTTTACCTTACATTAATTTTCGGGCGGCGATTAAGGCTATTTAATTCGATGCAACAAGCCCCTCAGATAGGTTTGATACTATTGATCGTGCAGATAGTCATTGTTCTGGTTGCAGTCTCAGGTGGCTCAGCCTTGCCCGATGGGCAATATTTCTTTGCGACAGTGACGGGTACCTTGCTTTGGGCACCCGGATCCTTTCTGTTAGCGACGCTCCTGAAGCAAAAACCAGATCCTGATGCGTTATGAAACGACATGTAGAGCTGCGAAATCATCCTGTCGAATTACATAAATTCCGTTTTCGTCTCGCCATTAGCGCTTGTTTTGTACTTGTACTTTTCTTGATACTCTATGTGCGTTTCTATTATTTGCAGGTTTCTCAACAAGAACACTATCATACGTTGGCGGAAGCAAACCGTATTTCCATTTCACCGTTAGTTCCCAATCGCGGTTTGATTTATGACCGCAATGGCAGGGCTCTGGCGCAGAACTATTCAGCGTACACGTTAGAGGTTATCCCCAGTAAAATCCGGAAACTTGAATCGACACTGGATGAGCTGGCGGCAATTATTGAAATAACAGCCACCGACCGTCAGCGGTTCAAGAAATTGCTAAAGGAAAGCAAGCGATTTAATAGTTTGCCGATTCGCAGCCGTTTGACGGATGTGGAAATCGCAACTTTTGCGGCTAATCGCTACCGGTTTCCTGGCATTGAAATCAAGGCGCGTGTGCTGCGCCAATATCCGGAAAAAGAAGTCGTATCGCATATCATCGGTTATATCAGCCGTATCAATGATCAAGATCTTGAGCAACTTGAACGCAATGAAGAACTCAATAATTATCGAGGTTCTCAGCATATTGGAAAGATTGGCATTGAACAGAGCTATGAGAAGCAATTGCATGGCATTACCGGTTTTGAGGAAGTAGAAACCGATGCAGCAGGCCGCTCCATTCGCGTTCTGTCACGCACACCATCGATTCCTGGTAATAATTTGATCCTTTCAATCGATCTCGGGTTGCAGGAGGCTGCAGAAAATGCTTTTGGCGACCGTCGTGGCGCATTGGTTGCATTGGATCCGAATAATGGCGAGGTGCTTGCCTTTGTCAGCAAGCCAGGCTATGACAATAATCTTTTTATCGGTGGGATTGATCAGGAAAACTGGAATCTGTTGAACAACTCGATTGATAGGCCACTGAACAATCGGGCATTACGGGGTGTTTATCCACCGGGATCAACCTTTAAACCTTTCATGGCATTGGCGGCGCTTGAGCTCGGGAAACGCACACCGGAATATAGTATGAGCGATCCCGGATACTTCTCATTACCTGGTGTAGAGCGCCGCTATCGCGATTGGAAACCGGGTGGCCATGGTCGAGTTGATTTGCACAAATCATTAGTTGTTTCATGCGATACCTATTATTACAGTCTTGCCAACGATCTGGGAATAGATAATATACACAACTTCATCGGTCAATTTGGGTTGGGTAAGAAAACAGGCATTGATATCGAAGGTGAGGTTTCTGGACTCCTGCCTTCGTCTGCCTGGAAAATGAGCCAATATAAGCAAAAGTGGTATGCCGGTGATACCATTTCTGTCGCAATCGGTCAGGGCTATAATCTGACCACACCTTTGCAGCTTGCTTTTGCCACTATGATCATCGCAAATAATGGTAAAGCTTATCTTCCCCGTCTGGTCAAACAAATACAAAACAGTGAGACAGGGGATGTTAAGGATATTCCAGAAAAACTACTCTACAGTCTGAATTTGAAACCCAAAAATCTTGAAATAGTCAAGAATGCATTGGTTGATGTCACCCGCCCTGGTGGTACAGCTGCAAAAGCCGCTATTAACGCAAGTTATACATTTGCAGGTAAAACAGGTACATCACAAGTAATCGGTATTAAGCAGGGCGAACGGTACAATGAAAAATCTATTAATGAGCGTCACCGTGACCATGCTATGTTTATTGCTTATGCGCCAGCGGAGAACCCGAAAATTGCATTAGCGGTACTGGTTGAAAATACTGGAACCGGCGGTTCAACCGCAGCACCTATCGCCAGACAAGTATTTGATTATTATTTATTAGGAAAATTGCCTGAAGCGACTGTTGCAAAATTAGATGAGCCTGTTGAGGAACATATTCATGATCATCTCTAGCAGACTGTTGAAAAGCTATCTGCGTTGCCGCTGCGGTGTTAATAACAAACTAAAAATGCTCATTTATTAAGCATAAACTGCACTTTCTAGCTTGTTTCTGCCTTGCGTTGGTTGCCTCGGAAAGCATTTTTCAACGGCCTGCAAAGGGGTAGGGTAGGCGATTGGTTAAACAATCCATTTAACGCTGACAGTTGACTAAATCTAAGCATGATAGAAATTAAAAAAATCTGGCACTATCTCACACGCTACATGGATAGTTTTCTGTTGATCGGAATACTAATATTAATGGCTGTGGGGTTGATTGTGCTCTACAGTGCTACAGGCGCAAATATGAGTAGAGTCAGTAATCAAATCATTAACATGCTGGTGGCCTTGGTGATCATGTGGCTGGTTGCCAATATCCCTTTGCAACAAATCATGCGTCTGGCACTACCGATGTATATAGTCGGACTTTCCTTACTAATTGGTGTTGCCTTGTTTGGAGAAATCAACAATGGTGCCAGGCGCTGGCTGAATATCGGGGTAACAAGAATCCAACCGTCTGAATTGATGAAGATTGCCATACCGCTGATGATGGCTTGGTATTTCGACAAACACGAAATCACCCTACGACTGAAAGATTATCTTGGTGCAACGATATTGTTAATGTTGCCGGTTTTGTTGATTCTGCGGCAACCGGATTTGGGTACTGCATTACTGATTGCGGCCAGCGGTTTTTATGTGTTGTTCCTGGCTGGATTATCCTGGCGCATCATTGCCGGATTGGTGATAACAGTTGCGGCTAGTTTGCCGGTATTTTGGTCAATCATGCATGATTACCAGCGACGGCGCATTATGACTTTGCTTGATCCTTCACAAGATCCACTCGGTGCAGGCTATCACACCATACAATCAACTATTGCGATTGGTTCTGGTGGTGTTGTTGGTAAAGGCTGGCAAAATGGCACGCAAGCGCAATTGGATTTTTTACCGGAACAGAGCACTGATTTTATTTTTGCAGTTTTTTCCGAAGAGTTCGGCCTCATTGGTAATACCATACTATTGTTCCTATATTTAATAGTCATTGCGCGTTGCATGGTAATTACGGCCAATGCCTCGACTCAATTTACGCGACTGATTGCTGGGTCAATTACACTGACTTTCTTTACCTACATTTTTGTTAACATGGGAATGGTTAGTGGTATCCTTCCCATAGTAGGGGTTCCGCTTCCACTCATCAGCTATGGGGGTACATCGATGGTGACAATGTTGCTTGGTTTTGGTATTTTGATGAGTATTCAAACACATCCTAAACTAATTAAAACATGACAAACACTAAATCCGCGCTCCAAAAAACTAGTAACTATTTGGTTGTATTATCGACACCGGTTAATGGATTGGCATCGGCAATGTTCTTTGCTTTGTTGGCGGCTTGCAGCAGCACGCCGCAATACACAGGCGCGCTGCCGAAAAAAGATGTAACTTCTGCTTCACTTTCTCACCCAGGATCAAGTCCGGTAGCTAGAAAAGGAGGAGGATATTATCTGGATGATGGTCCAGGCGATAATCCGCCACCCGATCTGCATTTGGTTCCAGACGCCATACCCAGAGCTGAATTGCTGCGGCCGGCCAATATGCAGCCGTATGTCGCACTAGGGAAAAATTTTAAACCTATGACTGAACTTCGTCCCTATAAAGAACGCGGAACCGCTTCATGGTATGGTCGGCGCTATCATGGAAACAATACGGCATCGGGGGAGGTTTACGACATGTATGCAATGACGGCGGCTCACCCGACATTGCCGTTACCCAGCTATGTCCGGGTAACCAATCTGGAGAATGGCAAGTCTGTGATTGTGCGTCTGAATGATCGCGGACCTTTTCTATCCGATCGCTTAATCGATCTTTCTTATACGGCGGCTTATAAATTGGGAATACTGGCTGGTGGAAGTGGCCGTGTGGAGGTTGAAAGCATATTGCCTGGTGAGAGTGATACGGTCAGACTGGCTGTTTCCAAACCATCGGCATCGTTGCCCGTTGCAGATAGTAATACGGAAATGAATATGGTTTACCTGCAACTGGGTGCATTTGGTTCATCAGATAATGCACATAATTTTCTGACACAAATACGTAAGAAACTCCCGTGGCTAAACGATACGGTCAGTATTACCCAGAATAATGGGTTGTACAAAATTCACGCTGGCCCCTATCCAGATCAGGTCGTTGCTAAGCTGGCGGCTAATACGATTACGCAGCAGCTTGCGATAAAGCCTGTGTTGGTGACCGACTGATAAAGACAAAAAAATCCCTATTGCAAGCAATAGGGATTAAAGGGCCTCGTCATAAAATCATCAATCGCAATCCGCAGGTCAAATGTAAAACATCTTCCTCAGTAAATATCACTACATTTTTTACATTCGACTTCGAGATTCTCGAATCAATTGCGATCACATGATTTCAAGTTTAATACCTACTGAGAATTTTGAAGATGAAAACAGAGAGGAAATATACCGCTATTTCTAAATTATGCCTGTGACTTTTAGCACACACCTGTAAAAACTTTGTCTTGCTAGCGATTCAATAAAGGTTAATTTACTTACTTTTAAAAGACTTAAGCGATTGCTGCTGATATTCCTGTTTTTATCAGGCGTGCGATAATTGCGCCATCTAGGAGTCTGTCGGACTTAAGGTCAATCTACTGCGCCAGTGGGATAACGGTTCATATTTCCTCAATTTCTCGTTGCATAGATCGTCTATGCGCCTAAAATAGAGAAAATATGCACTCACCCTCCCACTAGGCTCGCTACGATTGCTTAAGTCCGACAGACTCCTGGAGTATCAAACAACAATTTTGTTGAAAATCTATCCGGAAAAATGGGTGGGTATCAAAATGTAATTCTCCCTAGTTTATATTTCTACCAAACACCAAATAACTGGATACGTTTGCAACTTTCTCCGCAGGGAAAAGAACCAAAATGGCTAGCAGCAATTGTTTCAGATTCCAAGTGCTGGCTGCCATCCGCAGATTGCTATGAGCACCGAGAGCGCCGTATTCAAACAGAGAAACACGTTCCATAAATAAATGATTTTTGAATCGAAAATTAAGTGATTTGCTTATTGAATGTGTGATCAATCCGGGCTACATTGAAGAAGCAATCAAATTGGCTTGGGTTTCTTGATTTTTTTGCAATGTGAACTGCCGTGACACCACGGAAATACTCAATCACATAGGAACAATAATCATGCCCTAAACCAATTTATATACCGCCAGTAATACCCGAACCAGAAACTTACATGATGTTTCTGGGCGGGTTAGGTCTAATTGGGTTTCTGGCGCGGCGTAGAAAAGAAGCTGTCATTTAACTCAGATTTAAATTTAATCCAGAACGGGCGCTTAGGCTTCCGTTTTTATTACTTGAATGGCTAAAAAGTGCAGCTATGGATCTGATGAAACTGCTTGCAGCAGATTGATGGCAGTTAAGCTGATAATGTTGCGGCAGTACTCTTCTCAGCTCCCGATCAAAATGCCTGAAATGGTTCCGAGTCGCTTCAATGTAAGCTTGCTCAAGCGATTTATGATCTTGACCGGCAGTTTTTTTGTTTTTTGGTACGTGATGTTTCTCTCATTTACAGTCGTGTCAACATGAGTGACATCTTCCAGCGCCTTGCCATGACAAGGCGGCCTCTGCTGGAATTCTTTCATGCCACAGAACAATTGATAATAAAGGTCGCGTTTCTAATGCAATGCTGCCGATTAGTTACTCAAGTTTCTACCTGCTTCAGTAGCAACAATCCAATCTTTAACCGGACCGCTTACCTGGCGAACCTGTCGCTGTTATGTAATGGATGGAAAAAGCTTCGTCAGATTCTTCTCAGGATATCACTGTTGCGAGCTTCAGCAATGGCCCATTGGGATCAAGCTGTTGAAACAGAGGTCTTGCTCCAAATAAATTCGGCTTATGAATCATTCTGCTGTGTCTGAGCGATTTTTAATCGTTGTTTCGACTAGAAATACGATGCTATTCTAACATTTTCGATCGTTATGATCACTAATAATAAGTGCATTCATAAATAATATCAATTGCTTGTGAATACTTTATAACCGACTATTTGTTCTCATTACAACATTAAGAAATAAAATTTCAAACTTCTTCCTGAAGCCAATTTTATTTGCTATTTTTTCCAGTCTTCTAGTTGCGTTCTTAACTCGTGTATAACTTAACCTTTAAGTTTTAAACACTAAACTCCAGTATTATTATAAGTGATGATACAATTACTTAATGGTACAATATTACTATAAAATTCCATTGTTTTAATTGTTGGCAAATGAACAATTCTGCACATTCGCTGTTGTTTATACTAAATTATTAGCTGGAGGATATATGCACACAAATGGTACGTGGCAATATATTTTAACGAATCCGATTGCAGAAAGTCATATTGTTCAAGTCTGCCAGAATGAAACATTTCGAGAGAATATAGTTACTAATTACATAAAAGATGGCTTGCTTAATGATGAGGCGGTCATTGTTGTCGCCGGACCCACGCTAAGAAAAGCTGTAATATCGAAACTGGATGCACAAAATTTCGATGTGCAAAATTTAAAGAATCAGGGGCAAATAAAATTTCTTGATGCCGAATTTCTACTATCGAGTTTCTTGATAGATGGTGTACTTGAAGAGCAATCTTTTCAGCAATCCATAGAGGTCCCGATTCAGGCCGCACGTGTCGAATATGGCAAAGTTCGCATCTTTGGTGAAATGGTGGATGTGCTCTGGAAAAAAGCTCAGTACGACGCGGCTATCCAGCTTGAAAATTTATGGAGTAATTTATCACAGAAACAAGAATTTTTGTTTCTGTGTACCTACTCGCTGGATAGTATCGATTCAAGTACCTATGATGAGTCTCTTGAGCGTATTTGTAGTTACCATACTCACCTGATTCCGGTGGAAAATTATGGCTTAATTGAAACTGGAGTGGGTGAAGCAGTGCTCGATGTGTTTGGAGATGCGTGGAATCGTGTAATAGGCAAGTTAGCAGAATCCAGAAAAATTTCAACGCAACTTTCAGCTTCTCCGACAGCTCTTAACTAATCAAAAGGAACTCTGTTGCCCTTAAGAAAATACTGAGCAATTGTACTATGCAAACTAGTAATACAATGTATTAACAGATCATAAAGTTTGGAAAGACTTTTGTCCTGCTAAGCTGCGTGGAAATCAGTAATCATGCGATCTGATTCTTCTTTCATCACTCCGTAACACTCACAAGCTACGATTTCTAATTTTCCTCTATCTTTAAGTTCTATGTGACCGCGATGATAATTAATCATCCCTGCATCCTGCAATTTTCCTGCTGCTTCAGTTACACTTTCGCGGCGAACCCCCAGCATATAGGCGATTAATTCCTGAGTTATCGATAGGCTATTTGAATACCCGCGGTCAGAATTCAAGAGTAGCCAGCAACAAAGTTGCTGTTCTAAAGTATGCCGCCGATTACATGCAGTGGTTTGCGACATTTGTACAAAAAGCGTTTGGGCATAACGCAACATCAATTTCTGTAGTGTTCCAGCTCGGCGGCCTCCACTGCGAACTAAAGCGTTCTGTAAGGAATTTTTGGAGATACGATAGCCATGGCCTGCTTTATTAACGATCACTTGTGTCAATGTCTCATTCTTGCCCATTAGTACCGAAACTCCCAGCACACCTTCATTACCAACCATTGCCACTTCCACTGACGTGCCATCTTCCAAGCAACATAATAAAGATGTAACGGCTGTGATGGGAAAGTAGATGTATTGTAATTTATCGTTAGCTTCAAAAAGCACTTCAGATCGTGCCATTGTTACCAATTCGAGCTGAGGAGCTAAGTGTTCAAATTCAGCTTGTCTAAGCGCATACAAAATATGATTTTCTCGAGGATCATAAGTTATTGACATTTTGATATTTATTTGCTGATATTAAAAAGGTAAGAAGTTTTCAGAAGAATTTATACAGAAAAAAGTAAAGAATATCACGCCACTGGCTAAAATAAAAATCGCTTCTTTCAGGTTCAGTTAAATAGTTTGAGGATTCAATGGCCTATTCAACTTTGTCGTGTTTTTAATAAGCGTTCGATAACACACCTTCTGTTTTAAGTGTACCCCAGAAGCTATAAATAACCCCGTCGCAAAACCACAGGGGATCGCAAGTTAAAGATAGTCAGTTATCTATACTCTCTTGAGTAAGATCTAACTAAGTCGCTAAGTAGCCTATAATCAACCCATCTTTTATCAAGCGTTGTCATATTTTTGATGGGGGTGAATGGTTGAGATGGCTCGCCAAGATCTGATAAAACTGCGACTGCACCATTAAAATCTTGTAAATGCGTATAACCACTTACCGTGATGAGGGTAGGGAGATCTGCAGCCAATGCCGACTTCAAGCCATTTTCCGAGTCTTCAATAGCGATACAATGTTGTGCGGTTAAATTGAGTTGATTGAGTACCCACTGATAAATATCGGGTGCGGGTTTTTTCATCGGCACAATATCTCCTGCACCAATTACATCGAACCAGCCAATCGATTCTTTGCCCAAAGTCGATTTTAGCAATACGGTAACATTCTCCATGGTCGTTGTTGTCGCAATCGCGAGTTTTATTTTTTCCTGGCGTAACTCATGGATTAGCCGCGCGACACCGGGACGTAACGGGATGCTGCCGGTTTCCATCAGTGATTCGAAATATTTGGTTTTGGTTTTATGTAAACTGGCAATCCAGTCTGTCAAATCGCTTTTATTTAGTTCTGCTGGAACGTATCTTTCTATGTAATAACGAATTCGCTCTTTTCCGCCAGTGACTTGTAATAGCTCGCCATAAAGATCGATATCCCAATTCCAGTCGAGATTAAATTGTTTAAATGCTGCATTGAAGGCAAGACGGTGGCCATCTTGCTCAGTGTCGGCAAGCGTGCCATCCACATCAAAAAGTACAGCTTGAAGTTTATTCTGTGTATTCGTCATTTTAATTCTGTTTATTATCAAATGGATTATAGCTGGCTCGTTGCAGGCGATCCGTAATGGCTAACCAGCTAGGATTATCAGGTAGTGCCTCTACTATCATATAATCAAATGCTGCTTGATCAAACTGGCGTAATTTAGCATAGAGCTGCTGACCATAAGTGATTGGATCTGCAGGCATGGAGAAATGCTGGATAGATTGATCCGAAGGTTGCGACTGGTCGATATCGGACCATGTCATAACGAGCACTCGAGAACCTTGTGCAGCTAAAGCTAAAGCGCGATCCCATAGGTGCTTTGTCGAATATATTTTTAAGGGTGTTTCTGGCGCGTAATGCGCTGGTAATGATCCGGATGTACGTATCGTCTGACTTATTTTGTACGCTAACATAACCGGACTATCCAGTGCGGATTCCAATGCAGATACTGCAATTCCACCTGGCCGGAGTAGCTTCGGTGATTGATCATAAAAACTGATGATCGTACTTTCCAAGCCTACTTCACAGGCACCGCCATCCAGGATCATATCGACCGCCGCAGCTAACTCCTCGCGCACATGTGCCGCTGTCGTCGGACTGATTCGTCCAAAACGGTTTGCGGATGGTGCGGCCAGGGCTTTTTCTGGTCCCAACGTGTCGAGTAAAGCCAGTGCAACAGGATGCGCCGGTATGCGCAAGCCCACGCTATCCTGTCCGCCAGTAACGCTATCGGGTATGCGGCGGCTGCGTTGCAAAATTAATGTGAGGGGCCCGGGCCAGAAGTGATTGGCTAACAGCCAGGCAGAATCCGGTATTGCTTGTGCCCAGTAATGCAAATGGGAAATATCGCTGATATGAACGATGAGCGGGTGGTCAATCGGCCGTTGTTTAATCTGGTAAATTTTATTGATGGCATCCGGATTGGTGACATCTGCACCAAGACCATAAACCGTTTCAGTAGGGAAAGCTACTGTGCCGCCTTCGCGCAATATCTGGGCGGCTGCAGTAATCTGATCCTGTTGTGCTACTGACAAACCGGATTTATTTTGCCTGTACTGTGTGTTTTCCATTCGTGTGGTGATACTTCTTGGTTTCTAAGTCAAACGAAAGCGGTTTGCGGTTCATTAATGAAATCACGGTATATTGTCGTGCCAGTCATAACCGAGCACACCTTGCATCATACGTACGACATAAAAACTCAGCCAGTTCACAATATAATTGCGCCATGAGAAGAAGCCTTTGTGTGCTGGCGTTACCGCGATGGATTCTTCTGCAATCGCGGTTTTTAAACTTGTTCTGAGTTCAAGCGCAAATTGATGATCTTCAATAATGATATTGGCTTCGCGCGCAAGCAGCAAACTAAAAGGATCAATGTTGGAAGAACCCACGGTTGTCCAATGCTGATCAATTACCGCAACCTTTGCATGCAAATAACTGCGATTATATTCATAAATTTTTATTCCGGCTTTCAGTAGGTTTTCATACAACGCCTGAGTTGCATGGTGCTGCAAACGATATTCGATTTTCCCTTGCAATAAAAGCTCAACCGTTACGCCACGTTGAGCGGCAGTTTTCAGCGCGTTGCTAAATTTTCTTCCAGGCAAAAAATAAGCATTGGCAATGATGATTTCGGTATGTGCCTGGTTGATGGCTTCTAAATATGCGTGCTCAATGTCATGACGATGTCGCCAGTTATCGCGTATCACAAATGCGGCTTTTTGATCTCCGCAAGGTTTGTCTACCGGCTTTATGGTAACTGGAATAACCCAGCGTTTCTTTAAATGCACCCATGCGACTAACATCCATAAATGTTTCACAGCCTTATGGATCTGAATAAGCAACGGGCCTTTAATAACAACAGCATAATCAAAACGCGGGGTTAGTTTCTCCGGATTATGTTGATCATCAATGATATTGATCCCACCGGCAAAAGCGATTTGTGCATCAATAATCACGAGCTTACGGTGCATCCGGCGTAAGCGATAACGACGTGGCATTGAAAAAATAAATTCAGGCCTGAATATCAGTACCTTCATGCCGGCCTGAAGCATGTCGTCAATTTCTTCTCGCGGAAAATCCTGCGAACCGAAGCCATCAAACAGAAGGTGAACGGATACACCGCGTTGTGCTGCACGTTTTAAAGCCGATGAGATTTTGCTGCCAATGGCATCGTATTCAAAAATATACGTTTCAATGTGTATTTCTGTTTGAGCTTTCTCTATTGCCGCTTCTAATTCCGGAAAATATTCGTCGCCATTGTGCAGCAGGGTTATGTGGTTACTATCAACAAAAGTAAGATCTCTCATTTGCGGATTAAATTTGCTGACAGTGCCACATCATGCGTCATTATGTGCTGATTAGTTCCGGGATAATCACTGGGAGCGTGTCGCTGGCGATTTGCAGGTTCTTAGGCACTGGCTATATCTGAAACTATGAAATCTTCAACATTCTATCCAACGCCAATTTTGCAAGTTTGGCTTCATCCTGAGGGACTTTGATCTGATTTACGACATTGCCATTGACCAGATTTTCCAGTGCCCAAGCCAGATGCTGTGGATCAATTCGTGCCATCGTCGAACACATACATACCATGGGTGACATGAATTGAACAATTTTTTCTTGGGATTTAAATTCTTCAGTGATCCGGCTGACCAGATTAAGCTCAGTGCCAACTAACCAGCGTGTCCCGCCTTTTGCTTCCGCAATGGTTCTAATGATGTATTCGGTCGAGCCGACATAATCGGATGCTTTGCAGACCTCAAAACTACATTCCGGGTGAGAAATGACGATACCATCGGGATATTGATTACGGAAACGAAGAATATGCTGTGGCTGAAACATTTGATGAACTGAGCAATGGCCTTTCCAGAGTAAAACTTTAGCTTTCTTAATTTGTTCAACGGTCAGTCCACCCATTGGCTCATCGAAATTCCATACTGGCATTTCATCGAGTGGAATGCCAAGTTGATGTCCACTCCAACGACCAAGATGCTGATCAGGGAAAAACAAAACCTTTTCCCTCTGATTAAAGGACCACTGCAGAACTTTCCCGGCATTGCTGGATGTGCAGACAATGCCTTCGTGCTCACCACAGAAAGCTTTAAGGTCTGCTGCAGAGTTAATGTAAGTGACCGGAGTGATTGATTCATCGGGATCCAATATTTCCGAAAGTTCACGCCATGCGCGCTCAACATTGGAAAGATTGGCCATATCTGCCATGGAACAACCAGCTGCCATATCGGGTAAAATTGCAATCTGTTCCGGACTGGAAAGAATATCCGCCACTTCAGCCATGAAATGAACCCCGCAGAAAACCAGGAAATCAGCGTCAGTTTGTGCCGCAAGGTAAGAAAGTTTTAAAGAATCACCCGTCAGATCGGCATGCCGATATACATCTGCACGCTGATAATGGTGTGCCAGAATAACAGTGCGTTTTCCCAGAATATTTTTGGCCGCAACAATGCGTTGCGCGCATGTTTCATCCTGCAACTGATCATATTTCTCAAATTTAAAGGCTTCTTGATGCATTGCGATTCTTTTTTTCCCAATGGTTTATCAAATAATGCACATTACTCTATCCTAAGATATGGATTCATGCATGACATTTAAAGATCTATTGAAAGAAAGGAGCAAGAATCGATTCGTTAAATGGAGATTAGTGTTCTGTTATAATTTAAAAAAGTGCATTCCTTAATCAATAGGGTTGGATTGATACCCAGTATTCTGGGATTAATGAAACGAGTAATATTTGTAAATGGTTAATCGCCTACATATCAGCTTTCCTTTGGCTCTACTAATCTTTTTGGCATTTTTGACATTCTGGCTGGATCGGATAACACGGCCGGCAGAACAGATTGGGGAGGATAACTTGTACGTCAATCCAGATTATATTGTAGAAGAACTCTCCGGTATTCGCATGGATCACGAGCGGGAGATTCAGCGTAAATTCACAGCTAAGAAGCTATTTCACTATCTCAACGAGGAAGTGACGCAGATGGAGCAAATAAGTTTTATTAATATCGAACCAGAAAAGCAGCTGATGCAATTGCATGCAGATAAAGCTGAAGTAAAAAACAAAGGAAGAAATATCTATTTAACAGGAAATGTGACTGTAGCCAGAGGAGCAGATGATGACAAGACTAAGATTACCTTGATGACTGATTTCTTGCATCTTATTCCGGACGAGGATTTGGTTAAGACAGATCAGGCGGTGACTATCTCAAGATTGAATACCACGATCCATTCAACCGGTCTGGAATTCAATAATCGTATTGGAGTGATACAGCTCCTATCCAAAGTAAAAGCTGTGAATATAAAATGAAACGAATTATCGCTTTAGGCTTGTGTGGTTTGTGCTTTACTCAGTCTGTCTGGGCTGAGCGGGCTGATCGTGAAAAACCTATTTATCTGGAAGCTGACCGTGCGACCGTTGAAGATGTGAGTCGCAAGGAATCTAATCGGGTCAGTGTATTTACTGGAAATGTGATCTTGACGCAGGGAACCTTGCGGATTACTGCTGACAAAGTGACTATGAAAGAAGATTTGCATGGATTCCGGTATGCAACAGCCACTGGAGATCTTGTTAGTTTTCGGCAGAAACGCGATGGCCTAAATGAGTATGTTGAAGGATGGAGTCAACGAGCTGAATACGATAGTAAAACAGATAAAATTGAATTATTCCGGCAGGCGCGATTGAAACGTGGTTCCGATGAAGTAAAGGGCGATTATATCTCCTATGATATGAAGACAGAGTTTTTCAAAGTGATTGGCAGCAAGGAGCGTGGAGATGAAACAGGTCCTGACAAACGAGTGCGGATAACTATTCAGCCTAAAAATAATTCTGAGTAACACAAATAGCAACGCCAGATTAGAAATGGATATGATTTCAGAGAATGAGTGAATTAAAAGCCAGCAATTTAAAAAAACGCTATAAGTCACGCACTGTAGTGCAGGATGTTTCTTTTTCAATCAGTAGTGGTGAGGTGATTGGATTACTCGGCCCCAATGGTGCCGGAAAAACAACTTGTTTTTATATGATCGTTGGTTTGGTGCCCCTTGATGGCGGCGGGATATATTTGGATGAGCAAGACTTAACCCAATTGCCGATTCATCAAAGGGCGAAGCTTGGACTGAGCTATTTGCCACAAGAAGCATCCATTTTTCGACGTTTGACTGTTGAGGAAAATATTCTTGCAGTATTAGAGCTACAAAATTTGGATGAAGATACGAAACAGCGGTATTTAGATGACTTATTACACGATTTGCATATCGGTCATTTGCGTAATAATTCTGCAATCAGTTTGTCGGGAGGTGAACGTCGCCGTGTTGAAATTGCTCGTGCACTGGCGTCGCAGCCACGTTTTATTTTGCTGGATGAGCCCTTTGCAGGCGTTGATCCGATCGCTGTGGTAGATATACAGAAAGTCATTTCTTTTCTGAGAGAACGGGAAATTGGCGTACTGATCACGGATCATAATGTTCGAGAGACATTAGGAATTTGTGATCGAGCTTATATCATCAGTGAGGGTCATGTGCTGGCTAAAGGTAAGCCTGAAGAGATCATAGACAATGAAAAGGTCAGAGAAGTTTATTTGGGAGAACACTTCCGATTGTAAAATCACGAATGCATTGAGATTGATTTATTTAGCAATTGCTGTTTTTCCTGGATCATGAAGCCAACACTCCAACTAAGGTTATCACAGCAACTTAGACTTACCCCCCAATTGCAGCAATCCATCCGGCTGCTGCAATTATCAACGCTTGAATTAAATCAGGAGATTGAACGGATCGTGCAGGAGAATCCGTTGTTAGAGCTGGGTGAGGAGTGGGATGCCCCTGTGGCTAAAAATTCATTCGAGTATTCAGAATCAGAAGATTCCTCGGTTTTTGATAGTGCGCCGCCAGAAGCGGCAGCATCTGAAGTTAAAAATGAGCCGGAGGAAAACTTTGAATCGGATGCTGAATGGTCGCAGGAAAATATTTTTTCTCAGGGCACTTATGAAGATGATGATCATGAGGCGCCGCAAATACCTGCCAGACCATTAAGTTTGCGTGAATATTTAAATTTCCAGATTTGCCTGAGCCAAATTTCTGAGCGTGAAAAAAGTATTATTAGCCTGTTGATTGACAGTCTGAATGAAGATGGCTATCTGTTACAGGATCTGGATGAATTGATGGAAATACTTCCTGCAGAACTGGGCATCAGTCTGGATGACTTGCAAGATGCGCTCAAGTATTTGCAATGTCTTGATCCATTGGGTGTGGGGGCGCGTAATCTACAAGAATGTCTGGTGCTGCAGTTGCAAGCATTGCCTTCTGATGGCTATCGTGACCAGGCAATAAAAGTTGTACGAGAATATTTGGAAATTCTGGCGTCGCACGATTTTGGTCAGATTAAGAGATTATTGGCGTGTGATGACCAAAGTTTACGAATTATACAGAAACTGATTGTTAATCTGAATCCTAAACCAGGTGCCCCGTTTAATTCTCAAAGCGAACGCTATATTGTGCCGGATATTACGGTCACTAAAAAAAATGGGGTCTGGGGTGCAAATCTAAATATGGCCGCAATCCCACGCCTCAATATTAATCATCTCTATGCTAACATACTGAGACAGGAGCATCATTCTTCGCGTGGGCTAGTAAGCCAATTGAATGAAGCTAAGTGGCTGATTAAGAATATACAGCAGCGCTCAAGTACTATTCTGAGAGTGGCCAGTGTAATTGTGGAGCGTCAGCAGCAATTTTTTGAACATGGAGAAATTGCTATGCGCCCGCTTGTGTTACGGGATATTGCGGAAATTTTGAATCTACATGAATCAACAGTATCACGGGTAACTACACAAAAATTTATGTATACTCCGCGAGGTATTTTTGAACTTAAATATTTTTTTGGTAGTCATGTCTCCACGGATTCAGGGGGGGCTTGTTCAGCGACGGCGATCCGTGCATTGATCAAGCAACTGATACAGGAAGAAAACCCAAAGAAACCACTCAGCGATAACAGAATTTCAACTATTCTTGAACAACAAGGTATTGTTGTTGCTCGTCGAACCATTGCGAAGTACCGGGAATCGATACAGATTCCTGCAGCAAATCTTCGTAAATCATTTTAATCAAAAGAAAAGGAAGGATATGAACCTTAAACTTACCGGCAACCATGTGGAAATTACCGATGCCATGCGTGAATATGTCATTTCAAAAGTCGGTAAAATTACACGCCATTTTGATCATGTCATTGATGTCAGTGTCATTCTGTCGGTAGAGAAACTTAAACAAAAGGCGGAAGCGAACGTTCATGTGCGTGGTAAAGATATTTTTGTTGAAACTGACAGTGAAGATATGTATGCATCAATTGATAGTCTCGTGGACAAGCTGGATCGGCAGATACTCAAACACAAGGAAAAGAATCTTGAACGCCGGAACCATGGCGCATTGAAAAATCAAGAACTTGATGAGCAATAGCAGATAATTAGGCATGTTTCTATTTCCAAGCAAGAAATGTTGTTTCTTCTGGGATACTGCATTAATTGTAATTAAGAAATTGTACGCTTCATTATCATTTGAACGAAATAATCCTATTTTCCATGAATCAAATCTCGCAATTATTACCGCTGTCCAATGTTATTGTCGATCTGGATGTCACCAGCAAGAAACGTGTTTTTGAACAGGCTGGATTATTATTTGAAAATACCAATCAGATTGCGCGCAGTCAGGTTTTTGATAGTTTGTTTGCGCGGGAAAAGCTGGGTTCAACAGGTTTAGGACAGGGTGTGGCTATTCCGCACGGCCGTATAAAGGGGTTGCGCGAAGCGGTTGCTGCCTTGGTAACAATGAAGGAGGCGATACCCTTTGATGCGCCTGACGGTCAGCCAGTCAATATTGCCTGTATTTTACTGGTTCCGGAGAAAGCTACTGACAAGCACTTGCAGATCCTCAGTGAGCTGGCACAGATGTTTAGCGATAAGCAGTTTCGTGAAGGAATTTTGCAGTGTAAAGATGCTGCGAAGATCCATAAACTCATTGTTGATTGGAAACCGAATGTCGAAGATTAGTATTGCTCAGCTATTTGAAGATAAGAAGGAAAAACTTAAACTAAACTGGATCGCGGGTCAGCGTGGCGGCGATACTGAGCTCAGTGATGAGGCTGTTGCACAGTCTGGGCAAGGCATGATTGGTCATTTGAATTTTATCCACCCGGACTGGATCCAGGTGATTAGTAGTGATGAGATTCATTATCTAAACAAGCTGGATGCTGCTTCACTTGAGAAAAAAATAAACCAGCTGACGCAAAGCAACCTGGCATGTATTATCGTGGCTGATAATGCTGAGATACCTGCGTCTATCCTTAGTATGGCCAGTATATTTGATATCCCCTTGCTGCATTCACCTTACCCTGGTTTGGAAGTTATCTGGCTAATTCGCTCTTACCTTGGAAGCGTGCTGGCTCCATCTTGTAGTTTGCATGGGGTGCTTCTGGATGTATTGGGTATGGGGGTCATGATAACTGGTGAAAGCGGTGTCGGTAAAAGCGAGTTGGCGCTAGAGCTAATAAGCCGCGGTCATGGTTTGGTGGCGGACGATGTCGTGGAATTACGACGTGTTGCTCCGGAAACATTGGAAGGTCGCTGTCCTCCAGTGCTCAGGGATTATCTTGAAGTACGGGGCCTAGGCATGTTGAATATCCGTACAATTTTTGGAGAAACCGCAGTGCGGCGTCGTAAAAATATGAAACTGATCGTTCATTTGCAGAATAGTGGAGGAGCAAATTCTGGTTTATTGGAACGACTGCCCATCAGTGATCTTAACGAAAGCATTATGAATGTTGACATCCGTAAGGTCATTATTCCTGTGGCAGCTGGCCGGAATTTGGCTGTTCTCGTAGAAGCAGCAGTACGAAATTATGTTCTGCAATTACGTGGGATTGATGGCACGAAGGAGTTTATTGAACGTCATGAGCGGGAAATGAATAACGAAGGCAGATAAACTAGTGCTAACCCAAACGATTCGTTTACTACTTTTAATAACGTTAACTTCGGAGTAATCTCCCGAATCAACATGGATTAAGATGAAAAATTCTCAGACGATTACCTTGGCATTGACCGGCGCATCTGGGATGCCTTATGGGATTCGTCTGCTTGAAATGTTGTTGCAGGAAGGAAAACAAGTTTATCTCCTGTATTCAAAAGTAGCGCAAATTGTTGCACAGCAGGAAATGAACCTGGCACTGCCTTCCAGTGCTAAGGAAGCGGAAGTTTTTTTCAACCGTCAGTATCATGTTCCGGATGGACAGTTGCGTGTATTCGGTCGTGAGGAATGGTTTGCACCAGTTGCTTCCGGCTCTAATCCGGCTGATTCGATGGTGATTTGTCCCTGTACGATGGGGACCTTGGCAGCGATTGCTGCTGGGCTGAATCAGAAATTAATCGAACGGGCAGCGGACGTCATGTTGAAGGAAAATCGGCAACTTATTCTAGTGCCAAGGGAGACACCATTTTCTTCCATTCATCTGGAAAACATGCTCAAGCTGGTGCGTAGCGGTGCCGTTATTCTACCTGCGAATCCTGGTTTTTATCATCACCCGCGGACGGTGCAGGATATGATTGATTTTGTTGTTGCTCGCATACTGGATCATCTGGGGATCATACATACCTTAATTCCACGCTGGGGAATAGGAAATTAACCGATACGCTACATTGGTGAATTTTAACTAGAATCCGGAAATTCATTCATGCAACAGATAGCGCCGTTCTGAATATGAATGTATGACAACATCAGGATAAATAGCCCATTTTTCTATGCTTATTTGTCAGATAGAATGTCTCCATGTTGATGTAATTTCTTTACATCTTATTTTAACTGAGATGGGAAATAGAAAATGACGCGAATACTAGTGGTTACACTATTGTTGATCAGCTCGCATGTATCAGCCTTATCCATACAATGGATACCTTTAGAGGCAGCAACACGTCAAGGAAATCCAGAGGCTATCAATGGGAATGCAGTTATTGAATATAGAAATGCTGGGCGAGGTGGCGTCGACTGGGATGTCTCAGGCATTGGCCCCAGAGGAGGTATGGGTGCGCGGGAATTATGGTTGTTTGATGATTCAGCAGCTGGTATACCTGGGGTGAGCGAAGCGACCACAGCATTTTCCGTAATTAGTAATAGTGTTGGTTTTATCATGGCAGGGGATCATAACGATGGCTTCGCTCAGTTTTTTGTCGATAATATCGATGTTGGTACATACGATATGTATCGAACAGGGGATAGAATTTTAGTAGTGACAGGATTGGATTCTGTAGCGCATTCATTAAGAATTGTACAACTTGGCCGGCATAATCCAAATTCAACCAAAGGCGATGTCGCGATTTTTGGTGGCGCAGCATTTAATACCCCTGCAATTCCAGAACCAGAAACATATGCGATGTTGTTGGCCGGATTGGCTCTGATAGGGTTTTTGGCACGCTACAGAAAGCAAAAAACTTAGCTGGATTTATCTCTATCTTCTAGTTAACACCACATCTTTCTGGAAGAGTTATCTTTTGTTGTAACAACTTTCGATTCTCCATGGTTTTGCCGCAGGGTGAGCGGGGGAGCTATTATACTATTTATTCATCAGCACACTGAAATGTTGGGATAAATTTGAGTTCATGATCTTCAGTCCGGAAAATACCTGTCTCTGTCACAATATAATGCATCGCAATATCATGTGCTTGAGCGTAAATATTTTCTAATCGTTGTATTTCAAAAGCTATTCCAATAGTTAAGGGATGTGGTTGGTATGTAGCTAAAGTACGATCAAAAAAACCACTGCCATAGCCCAAACGATAGCCATGTTGATCAAAGCCAACCATGGGAATAATAATCGCATTAACCCTAACAGCCTTGGCCTCTACAGGGACAGGGATACCATAAGCACCTTCTTTCATGGGTATTCCAGGCAACCATTTACGAAAACAAAGTGGTTCATCCTTACTGACTACTTCTGGTAGTGCGATCGTTGCTCCATGTCGCAGAAAATACTGGGCAATTGACCGCGGGTCGTATTCACCCCGGAACGGCCAATAAATTCCAATATTCATTTTCTGAAGTTTTGGAAAACCTTGTTTGAGAGAATCTGAAATTGCTTGGCTCCATTGCTGATGAATCGTTTCAGATAAAGTTTCCCTGGCTGCAATTAGTTGTTTGCGTTTATGTTTCCTCCATTCCAATAAATTATCCATTATTCCTAATCTGTTGTTAGAGGGTTAGAAGCATCATATTATCCAATAAGAAATTTTGTTTTAACAGTTTTCTTACAGGTGTGGGAATAGCTTGTTCAAGCGCATCGGATGGTTTAATCCAAATAAATTTATTGTGTGAATTGAGGGTACTTGAGACAACCTGTAGTAGCTGCGGATGGATACGCAATTTAAAGTGGGTGAGTTGATGGTTTAAAATTGGTAACTCAACTGGCGATTGAACTGTTATGCCTAATTGATGCTGGCAATAACTAGCGACATCTATCCCGGTTTTTATCTCAGGTGGACACCATAACTCTCCCCAGATACCGGAAGCAGGTCTTTTTTCCATAAGTAACTTCTGATTTTGCATGAGTAGTAAAAAGACCGTTTCTTTTTTTGGTAGCGATTTGCGAAGTCTGGCAGTTGGGAATTGATTTACGCGCTTTTCTTTAAATGCGACACAGTGATATTGAAGTGGACAGACTTTACAAATTGGAGTGTGGCGTATACAAACAGTAGCTCCCAGATCCATTAGAGCTTGCGTATATGTTTCAATCTGGTTCTCACGATAGGAGACAGGTAATGCTTCTTCAGCTTTTTCCCAAAGCAGGTTCATTATCCTGCTTTCTCCCGGGTAACCTGCAATTCCAAAATAACGCGTAAAGATTCGCTTAACATTGCCATCCATAATGGCTTCACGTTTGCTAAAAGCAAAAACTGCGATGGCAGCGGCGGTAGAACGTCCAATTCCCGGCAGTTTCTGAATCACTGCTCGGGTGTCAGGAAATTGCCCCTGATAATCCTGCATAATCATACGCGCCGTTTGGTGTAAATTGCGGGCGCGCGAATAATAACCAAGGCCGCTCCAGATGACCAGCACAGCATCAAGTGGTGCTTGTGCCAAACTGCTAATGGTAGGGAATTCTCGCATGAATCGCGCATAATAAGGGATGACCGTATTGACCTGTGTCTGTTGTAACATGACTTCAGATAACCAGATAGCATAGGGATCACGATTCCCTTGCCACGGAAGGTGATGACGGCCATGATCTTTATGCCAGTGGATTAACTGGGTTGCGATGGGTGACATATTTAAGCCGGAAGTAGTTCCCTGGTGTGTCTACGAATGTCTGAGTACTTGCTGTGAATGGATGCAGTACGCTGGTCTTCTTGCAAGATTTTACTGGAAAACGACTTCACTAAATTTAGCATTAGGTGTCAGAACTTCCATTTTTGCAAGCTGGATTAATTCGATATGCTGCCTCGAATCATTATCAATTACCAGATATTCCTGTTTCTCGGGAGAGCTGACAATTTCAACAGCTTTACCTTCTATGATTTGGTTGTTTTTTAAGATGAGTTTAAGCCGATAGCCGTACATGCAAGCAACCTCCACAAAGTCATGGAGCTCACACGAAATTGTATCTTGCGTCATGATTATAGATTCTTTAAGAGGTGTAAATAAGCATAATATATACGATCCAGAACTAAGATAGTAATAATGGGCATGAATTCTTTGAGGCGTTGTTTCAAAACTTAATACTGGTTATCAGCAGTGTCTAGAGATTTGAGAATTATCGCATGATAACTCATTGAACGACCATTACTAAATGACATATTATTTGTAATCAATTTCAATTTTCACCAATCTTCTGACTTTTGTCAGGAGATTGCATATGCACGAAGGGAAATTGGTGTTTGCCCAATTAATGGAGCACTTGCCTTTGCGCACGTTTCATCAGTGCGTAGCCAGATATTCTGGTCGATATCCAACGCTCAAGTTCTCGCATCTCGATCAGTTTCTGTGCATGGCTTTCGCGCAACTGACTTACCGCGAAAGTCTGCGCGACATCGAAACCTGTCTGCGCGCCCATCAAGCCAAACTCTACCACTTGGGCATACGAGGCAACATCGCCAAGAGTATGCCGGCTGATGCCAACGAGCAGCGCGACTGCCGCATCTATATGGATTTCGCGATGAGCCTGATCCAGACAGCCAGGAAGCTTTATGCCAGCGACAGCTTTGCTGTCGAGCTGGAACAAACGGTCTACGCACTCGATACCACGACCATTGACTTGTGCTTGAGCGTCTTTCCGTGGGCACGCTTCCGTTCATCCAAGGCTGCCGTTAAGATGCATACGTTGTTTGACCTGTGCGGTAATATTCCATCCTTCATCCATATCAGCGACGGCAAGATGCACGCGGTCAATGTGCTCGACATCCTGATACCCGAATCTGGCTGTTTTTATATCATGGATCAAGGCTTCAGCGATTTTGCTCGCTCGTAAACCATGCACCAAGCCAAGGCGTTTTTTGTAACACGAGCCAAATCCAATCTGCTCTTTCGCCACATCTGTTCTCGCTCAGTGGAGAAATCCATAGGACTGCGCTGTGATCAAACCATTGCCCTAACGGCTCCCAAGACCAGCAAGGATTACTCGCAGCACCTGCGACGTATCAAGCTCTACGATGCAGAGCACGACAAACATCCGGTATTTCTAACCAACGACTTCGACTTACCTGCGCTGACCATCGCTCAGCTTTACCGTTGTCGCTGGCAGGTCGAACTATTCTTTAAGTGGATCAAGCAACATCTTCGTATCCAGCGTTTCTACGGAACTACTGAGAATGCAGTCAAAACGCAGATATGGATTGCCATATCGGTTTATGTCTTGGTTGCCATCGTGAAAAAGCAGCTCAATAACGAAGCTTCGCTTTACACAATTCTACAGATTTTAAGCCTAGCTATTTTCTAGAAAACACCTATCGATCAATTGGTTAAAAATGGAGAGGTGAAAATGAATACCTCAGAGAATTATAATCAACTGAATTTATTCAACTAAATTTCCAGACACTAATGGGTATTCATAAAAAAACCCCTCAGTTGAGGGGTTTTTTTATGAATACCCTACTACATCATCACTTACATCGTCATTACTTATGCATAGCTTTCTTGAACATACGATCAATCTTTGATTCTGTATCCATTGAACGTCTGTTTGCTTCCTCTGCAATACGTACTGCATCATTTGCTTTGGCGTTAGCAGCATCTGCTGCTGCCTTAGCGGCGGCGGCATCGGCTTTAGCTGCAGCTATATCTGCGCTAATTTTATTCTGATGTTCTTCTAGTTGACCTGTGGTTGCACAACCTGTTAGTCCAATAAAAGCACCTGCTATCACTGCCAGCGTTAACATACGAACTGGATGCTGGATTTTCTCTCTCATTCCGATATCTCCTCAGTAGTTTATCTATTCAAAACGCACAATCATCCACCACTTTACTAGCCACTGATACCTGAATATCAGTAACGCACAAGGATCTTATCTGATTTTTTCTGCAAAATAAATGGATTGCATGACAAATTTACGATGGGCTCAGCAATAAAAACCAATATCAGTCTGTTAAGTGACTAATAAAAAGACATATTTCTTCCACAAATTCAATTCAAGTAATTAACAACAAACAGCTCATATAACAAACAACTCATAGCTCGATACAGCTGCGAATCATCAGCGGCTAGCGAATATTCACCAATATGCCGGGCTTGATCCATTTACCCAGCTGGTCAATCTGTTCGTTCGTTAGTGCAATACAACCATTGGTCCAGTTGTATTCATGATGAATCTCCTGATCCCCCCTCCCAATTCCATGTATGCCTATGTGACCTCCTAACGGTGTATTCTGAGGCGGCGTCTTGCCCATACTTTTTGCTTCCAATATCGAAAGCCAGGTTTCTTCATTGATCCTATTTTCATCCAGCGCACGTTTTGCTGTATCAAGATTTGGATAGTTCAGACCAAAAAAACGATAATAGCGGCTTTTCTCATTGATCCACCCCACCCTGAATCTCCCCAACGGGGTTTTGTCGTCTTTTGTCATCTTGGACCAAGTTGTGCCATAGCGTCCAATAGCTACATTCTTAAACACCGTTTGAATGGAATCACCCTGCATCACCGACAAAGTATGTGTAGATGTATCCACATCAATCCATATTCCATTATCTGCCCGAACAGAATTTGGTATCACCGACAAGCCCAGCAATCCAATCAGCAAGATCACTAAGTAAAGGATAAAAGAATTTTGTTTGATCACTTTCTAGACTATCAATAATTGAGATAGTTAATTATGTCATAATTTAAGCATTAAGAAACTTGCATAAAATGCTTATGTGCCTTGCTATTCAGCTTGTGTCAAACAATTGGCTAATGAAAATTATGCAATCGTCAATCTTGGTGGTATGCGCAAGGAAATTTCGTTGACATTAGCTGAGGAGATGCTGTCCCTGGGGATAATGCCATCGTACACGTTAGTTTCGCGCAACAGAAACTGGATCCAACGGAAGCAGAACGCACACTGGCGATGTTTGCAGAAATTCTACTCTCACCGAAAAATAGGCTCTGTAGCAATTAAGGAAACTCTGATTTCTCGCACTACTTTTCAGTGAAAGTGCAGAAACACGTCAAGTAAACGAACAGCAAAATCCTTGAAAAGTTATTGAAACGAAAACTCCGTCACGTGCAACTTAATCTGTAGGGTTTTGATCCCACTGACCATGCTGCACTACCATATCGTACATCGTTTCATTACCGCTGCCCTGCCACTGCATCCCCCTTCAATGTTTCTACCAGGTTTGGATCAAATTCAGGAGGTTTCTCGGCTGGTGGAATTACACCCGGACATTGTTTGATAATTGCCCATTGTTGTATCGCATCATACTCATTTTTTAATTGCTCATACTCAGCTTCTTGTTCTTTTGTTCCCCCCAATGCAAATAATGCCGGCCATGAAAGCGATAAATCCGCACCGAGCACCCATTTGTCTTTGGTCGGGTTTTTGTCCTCCAAATTGCCTGTTAATTGACTGACTCTGGTTTGAATTCGTTCAATCTCAGCCAATAATTCATTGCAATTATAAGTTTGAAATTGCCCTGGGGAAATATAAGGCACATGATTATTTTCTGGTGATGCCGCGCAACCCGATATTAAAATTGTAGCAGCAAAAAAAACAGTAGCCATTGATCTTTTCATAACACCAACTTCCTTCTTGGGGTCTTACACAGACACACGATGTTTACACACACCTATTTTAGTGAATTAATTGTACACCGATATTAGCACTTCCAGTCCCACATCATGAAATTGACTAAAGAAAGAGATTCCTGAGAATCATGCACGCTGATCTTTCGCGGCAACTGACCTAGCATATTGGATGCAACCTGCTGCCCCTCTGGTTTGCCGGGTTGGCCATAGACGATCCGGTATAGAATCACAACACTTTTACCATAAAAAACCACTGGAACCAAATTGCATTCCAGTGGTGTTAATCTGCAAGATTACATTTTTTGCAGCAACAAATTACACTGACTTGTCATGCGAAATAGTAGCTGCTAGGTAGGCTGTCCCTCATAAGTATGGATAGCTTTAGGATCGAGATGGTTGATGGTAGCCATGATCTGATGCGGTTCGGCCAGAGCAGGTGCCATACTCCATCGTTTCAGTGCATCGTTACCGATGCGTACCATACCGGTGTGATTTTCTTTCACTTTATCAAGATCGATTTCACGATCAAAAAAACCCAGTCGGAAGCGGAGTAATTCGATATCTTCCGGCGCGCCGGTCAGAAACTTCCAATTATCCTTGATGCCATAGCGATCGGCATACTGTTTGAGCCCTTTGGGAGTATCCTGTTCCGGCTGCAAGGTGATTGAGTACATAAAGACATCGCGTCCCGCACGTTCTCCCAGCATGTTTTGCACCTGGAGCAGATTGGCCGTCGCCAACGGACAAATGCCAGCACATTGGGCATACATCATATTGATGGCGACCACTTTGTCGCGAATCAGGTCGTCGTAAAATCTGACTGTTTCTCCCTCATGCGTATAGAGCGTTACGTTTGGAAACGGCGTGCCGCTCAATGTATCCCGATTGTCCCAATTAGCAGAGGTGCTCGGCATTCTGCCGCTAAGCCCTTGCCAAGCGGCATTCAGACCGATTAGTCCCAATGCGGCGACCCCCATGCCAGCTAAAATTTCTCTGCGTGTATTCATGATAGTTTCCTCTTTGTTCATGGTATGTTCCTATTGTGGCTCGATATCCCAACGTACCATCATGGCATGGTCTTCGTGGATCATATTATGGCAATGCATCACATATTTTCCTGGGAAATCCCGGAAACGCATGAATAGTCTGATGCGTTCGTTTGGCCCTAGCACGTAGACATCCTTACGGCCTCTCTCGTGTGCAGGCACGGCCACTTGAACACCATTCCTAAATCGTTGAAGAATATGTCCTTCTTCGAAGTGGATATGAATCGGATGAGACCAACCGCCGTTTGGATTGCTCAAATCCCATATTTCTGCGCTGCCCGCCTCAATGTGAGCCCCGGCAGATTTGACGTTGACTAACTTACCATTGATACTCCACAAGCCGCGCGTACGATTGAAGGCCCACGTTCTAACTGGCGCTTCTGCGATTTCGTCCGCTGTGGGTCTACGTATCGGGCGTAAGGCATTCGGTACGCGACTGTTATCCACCGCAGCACGATTGATAATCATCTTGAGCACGCGCTCACCGGGAGCCACAACAGCACCTGGCCCACGCGTGGTTGTTTGTACCAACCGATTGACAAGATACAGTTCCGTGTTTAGTGGATAGCGGGAGAAATCCACTACAATGTCCCCGCGCTCAGCGACACCCAATCTGACTCGGGTTTGATTGCGCAACGGCGCAGGCAAGAGATTACCGTCATTGGAAATGTAGTCGAATGTCTGCACGACACCTGCGGCGTTCACCAGATAAAACTCGTAAAAGCGGGATGGCCCTGCATTAAGCAAGCGTAGACGATATTTGCGTCTGGCGACATTCAGTAGCGGCTCGATCTTGCCATTCACCGTAATCTTGTCGCCAAATGTACCTTCCGGATCGATTTGATCGAATATTTGGATACCCGATGCGTCAAAGCGCTTGTCCTGGAAAGCCAGCGGATAGTCGTAGGGATAGCTCGGCAGCCTTAAAGCGGCCGGATTGGGGTCATTCTCGTCGCCTGAGTCGAGGGCGTCGTACAACAGGTAGAAACCTGCCAGACCACGACTCGCATTGGCGGCAGTGAAATCCAGGGTATGATCGTGGTACCACAACGTGCCCAGCGCTTCACGGCTGTCTCCGCCGACAGGATTGCCGGGGCCTTTAGGAAACTCATCAAAACCGGCATAGATATTGGGGTAGAACTGATCTTTGAATTTTCCCGGTTTGTTAAGCGTAGGGCCGGCCTTGACCGGGCTGAAATAATCGCCGGGGAAACCATCGCTCTCAGACGGTGTATGCAAATTGTGCAAATGCATACTGATCTCAGGCGTTCCGAAGCCGACATGATTTTGTGGCAATTCATTATGCAAACGCACAATGATTGGACGCCCGTAGCGCGCCACAAATGTCGGATTATAATAATCCTGGCCATTTACATTCTTGCCTACGTAGTTCCAAACCGGCTGCGCAGGATAGGCTGGATTGAATACGTGACTAACCGCTTTGACCTTTAATTCATAAAGATCTACTTGGTCGACCGGCCCCGCCAGCGGATCATTATTCAGAACCGGGCCGTAGAAAAATTCATTCCAGCGTTGGTGATCATTGCGTCCACATTCGTCGTAATCGTCATTCGCTTCTCCCTGCGGTATCCGATTCGGATCTGTAAAAAGATCCGCCTTTTGCATGAGCTCAAACGCATCCGGTAAAGTTTCTGCCCAAGGCGTGGTCGCTGGGCTAGGCCCAATCGGCGGCGGCACGACTTGCGCCTCACTTTTGCTGGAAGTTAACATTACCGGTGCCGCAATCACTGCAGCGCCCGCTGTCTTAAAGAATGTGCGTCTCGATCCGCTGGGTGGGCCATCAGCTAGGCTATCTTGGCTCACATCGCGTTCATTGTCCTTCATGATATTCTCCTCTATAAATACTTATTTCTAGATGATAATCACTGATAACATCTAGTCATCGCGTGATTGATTCTTATGGATAATCTTTCCAATGCTTACTACTGACTCCTATCACTCACAATCAAGTGGATAGAAGTCAGTATTCCTGGTCGTTTTATAAAATAATATCCGTCACGACAAGTACCGGAGCTGCCGTTAATTGGATCTCAAAGTCAGCGCCAAGGCCCGCATTCACATTGGCTTGCAATATGCCCGTCGCAGAATCGTAACGCACCTGCGCTGAGCCACTGAAAGGGCTATTGCCGATAAAGACAAAATTCTGATTGCCACCGGCACCCGTGTTAGCATCAATGGCATTCAGATTGATTTTGTCGGTTCCGCTTAAGAAATCGGTAATGGTGTCTCGAACCGCGGCAGTTGATTCGCCGGTAAGGTTGTAAGTAAACGTATCGGCGCCGTTGCCTCCCGTCAACGTATCGGCCTGGGTTCCGCCGATCAATGTATCATCCCCATCATCGCCAATCAGTGTATCCCCACCCCCCAAACCTGACAGGATGTTATTGTTACTGTTACCCGTTAGTACATTGATTTGCGAATTACCGGTGCCATTAATAGCATCCCCCCCGGTGAGGCTAAGTCTCTCCACGTTGGCAAGTAGCGTAAATGTCACCGAACTTTGCACCGTGTCGGTGCCTTGACCTGCGGCTTCGGTAATAGTATCGGTAATAGTATCTACCACATACGTGTCGTCACCCGTGCCCCCGATCAATGTATCCACACCTCCTAGACCGTTCAGCGTGTCGTTACCGCCCAGGCCAGTGAGCGTATTGTTGTTACCGTTACCTGTGATGATATTGTTGCCAGCATTACCGGTACCATTCAGTGCAGCACCCAGGAGGGTGAGATTCTCCACGTTGTTCGCCAATGTGAGTGTGATGGTACTTTCCACCTTGTCGGCGGCACCGCCACTGGCCAATTCAGTAATCGTGACCGCATTATTCACGACATAGGTATCGTTGCCGGTGCCGCCAATCAGATTATCCGCACCTCCTGCGCCATTCAGCGTGTCGTCGCCAGCAAAACCGTAAAGTGTATCGACTGCGGCTGTGCCCACTAAATTGTCGACACCGGAGGTTCCGAGAAACGCAACCCTATCCAGAAACTGCAAACGTTCGATATTACGCAGTGTATCGCTGCCATCGTCGCCCCCTGCACCGCCACCTCCGCCACCGCCACCAGGATTAGGGTTAACATGATCGACAAACACCGTGCCGTTAGGACCGCCAGCGCTACTGCCCGAAACGATATAATCGACCCAATTACCTTGATACAGGGCGACGTCACCCACACTGGCTGTGGTCTTAATTTCTCGGACGATACTGAGCTGATCCGGGGAATAGACACCATTCTGCATCGCGGTCCTCAGCACGCTGGTCATGTTTTCGTAGAATACCGGTGGATTGACCCCATTGTCGGCTTTAATCCGAATATCCAGCCAGGCATCGCCATCGAGGATATCATCGCCAGCACGTCCTTCGAAAGTATCGCTGCCACCACCGCCCAACAAAATATTACCGGCGCTGAATGCGTTAGCGCCACCCAGCAAAGCCTGTAGCCCGGTGATCTGGGCAATTCTATCGGCGGCACTGTGGCCCACTTGTCCAATGCCATTGGCTTCATCCAGTGCGTTGTTCTGCCCTGTAATGGGGTCAATCAATTCCAGCTCAAGGAAAGTCTTGTCGTCGCCACGAATGATGTCGTTGAAATTCCACCCCGATGCCGCTTCGACAAAATTATAACGATCCACAATCGGTACGAAAGGACCCGGCAAAACAAGCCTTGCCAAATCGATGTCGTTAGCACTGGTGCGGCCATCGCTAATGGTCCAATCAAACCCGCTGTCCCCATCGCTTCTGTTCTGTCCACCCAATCCGCTCATGATGTCATCACCGCCTTCACCGGTGAAATCATCAATATTATTGCCCCCGTAAAAAACATCATTGCCGCGAATGGAGTCATTCCCCAAGGGGTCGGCATTATCACCTGTAGCACCGCCGGCACCATTCTGAATCCAGTCATTACCGGCGTTCCCCAGCATGGCTAAATTGGCGTTATTGCCGAAAATGAAGTCGTTACCCGCACCCGCAAACACTTCTGAGGAATCATTACCAGTGGTCACGAAATCGCTGCCCGCGCCGGCAAGAATCAGATTGAGACCCGGACCGCCGTTGATCGTGTCATGACCGTCACCACCCTTGATGTTGTCATCGCCAAAAGAATCGCTAATGATGTCATTGCCAGCACCACCATTCAGCGAATCATTGCCAGCGCCTCCTTCCAGACGATCATTGCCGCCATCCCCCCACAGCGTATCGTCACCGTCACCGGCACGCATTCTGTCGACACCTCCGGTGCCGCCCATCACTATGTGGTCTTCACCGTTGTAACGCACCGTATGGGCACCGATTGAAGTGTCACGAATGAGCAGCGTTGTTTCATCGTAAGGCGTAGCTTGATCATCGATGATCGGACCACTCGGATTCTGAGCACTCATCTCAAAGGTATGCGTCGGTGTCGAGAAGCTGTCAAAAGGCAAATGCTTCACATCCGGCAAATTAAGCATGATCAGTTCGGAAAACGAATTCGCTTCCAGTTCGGTAAGGAAATCGAGCCCGGCTGTACGGGATAGATAGTAGAGACGATCAGCGTCTTGCAAGCTCTCCATCTGTGTTTCGAACACAAAATTAAAAGTGGAGCCTAATAATCCGCCAAACGGCGCTTGATTCTCAGCCAAACCGCCAATCCAGAAGTCGACATCGTCCAACCCGGTAATGACTTCTCCCAACGGTGTGTTCGCCCAATCGCCAGTACTGTTCATAAAATCAGCGCGGTCGGCAGATGCTCCCGGCCCGCCGTTTACCAGCAATTCTGCTGCTGCGCGCTTATCAGCCAGCGTCGTTTCGGCAAGGATACTGGGGTGTGTGCCGTAGGCAGCAACAAAATTGGTCAGCGACTCGGGATGTCTGATGTTCGCCCCAAAGTCGGCCCAGCTCTCATAAGGCTGTAATGCACTGTTTTGTCCGGTATCTTCGTAGAACATGCGGCGCGCATCATTCAATCCAGGAATGCCGGTATCACGGCCACGGACGATGTTGATCGAAGCCAGATCCAGTGGCAAGCCCACTAGATTATTGCGCAAGGCTCCCGTGACAAACTCGTCAAGCTCGTTGCCGACTTGTGCCGTCATACCGTTCACCACTGCAGCAGCAGCTTCGGTATTGTTGTTATAGGCATCAATGCCTTCACCTCGGAATGCCACCGGATTCAGAAATGCTTCAATCAAACCGATGTCATTGGCTGAGCCATCTGCATTGGTTCTGGCTACTGTTTCTGTCAGCATTGAATGACCGAAGCGATAAACCACGTGGGCAAACTCGGCCATGATGGCAGGATTGATCGAACTGTCATAGCCGATAAAGGCATCTACATTTGGCTGCACTTTGCGCACAAACTCTTCGAACACTAAGTGCTGATATTGCATTTCAGTGGCAAAGCGAGCTGCTTGGAATAAGCGTTCACCGTTCCATGAACCATCCGGCAATTTCCATTGTGTAATCAGTGCTGTATCCCCAGCGGTAATCGCATCGTCAATCATGCCTTTGACAAATTCTACAGAGCGATTGTGCTCCGCATGGAAAACCGTATGCACCGTGGTCAAGCCGATGTTTTCGTTACCCCGACCATCACCGGTAATAAAATGAGCATCCAGCAGTTCGTCGTCATATTCGCCTGAAGCCACTGGTCCAGAATTAATGATATTGTCTGCATCTGGAGTTTTCATGGCTCCATTGGAGCCCCTTGGCGCCGCGTTATGTGCTATATCATCCAAGAAGGCATGGCCAGTGCGAACGACATCAATCGGAACATCGATACCCAGTCCGCCATTCGCTGACGGATCGCCTTCGACCAGACCGCTGGCTGTCACGATTTGTGCAAAACCATTGGGGCCTGGAATAAACTTGCCATAAGTGTCGGTCGCGAGCAGCGGCAGGTTAGTCAAATCGACATCGGTCAAGTTGATACCGAGCATGCTATGCGCTTGCGCCTTGATATCCTCCCAGGTAGCCAGTCCGTCACCGGTAGCGCTGCCTTCCAGCAACTTGCCGGTTGCGACCGTTTGACCCGTTAGGCTGGTTTCATATTCACGCAGGAAGACCTGGTGCGAAGGATGCGAGGTATAGGTCTGATTCTGGTCGACAAAAGGAGTGGTTTGATTGACGTGATTGCGGTCATCATCGGAAGTGCCCATGATGTTATCTGGACCTGGGCCATTGGTCGCCCGTGTCACCGCCATGAACTGTAGATTCGGTGGCAAGTCATCGAGACCCTCATTAATAAAGGTAGCGGGATCGTCACCGAAAAAGGCTTCTGCGCCGGAACTATCATCAAGACTCTCGTCAAAACCGACTGTACCGAGATCATCACCGAAAAAGGCCTCTGCGCCGGGACTATCATCCAGGCTCTCGTCAATAAATGTCAGGGGGTCATCGCCGAGGATGCCGTCTGGCCCGGGAATCAGCGGATCATCAGCCTCCAGTGGTATGAATACCGTACCGCTCTGGCCCTTGTTCACCAGATCCAGTCCGTGGTCGAAGAACTGTCCAAACAACGTAAACCATGAGTTGTAAGGAGCAGACAGCCCCACATCGGGAGTTACATTCGGGATGAAGAAGGTGCCCTTGCCATCAACGTCAGACACTGATCCCGTGGTTGCTGCTGCAGCAGCAACTGCAGCAGGATTGTTGTCGGTCTGGTCAACGATCAGGTTACTCACTGTACGGGGTTTTGAGTCGAATACAAAACCGCTCGTCTGCAAATAGGACGTAGGATCGCCAATAGTTAGGGGACCCACATCGAATGTGGCTGGTCCGGCAGGTAGAAAATTGGGGGTCAATAAACGCGGAAAGAGCTGATCGGCTGCCCCATACAAGCTTTGTCCCGGAAATAAATTATTATATGATCCATTAACGTTCCGTAAGCCTTCCGGCAGCAAAGGACTACTAACAAGGGTCGGCAATATGTCGAATGTGCCTCCTTGCTGCGCTGCGGAATCGCCCTCGGCGATAAGAATTTGCTGAAATAGAAAATCTAGATCAGTTCTGCTGAAATTTGCCATTTTATTTTCCTCACTTAAATTATATTTCTAGAAGAGATACATCACCGTTTTAAGATATATCCATCTGAAATAAAAGTATTTATTTGCTTCCAATTTTCAATTTTTAGTTATGCACCTTCTACAGTGCATAGACTCACTACAATCAATCTATTAAATGACACTCTCTTTCACCTCTTCCGGGCTTAACGCGGAGCGCTTTATTATTCACACAGACTTTATCCTTGGGCAACGTTGTTGCCTCCTATCAATCGGATAAGATGCTACTCCGTCAGAAAATAATTACTGATACTTCTAGGGATAGGCCTATTAGCCATTGAGAAAAGAGGACAATACAATCAGTTTTAAATGAGAAGCTAATGAATCAATCAGAGAGACCCAAGGCACTTAGTCACTGGCTATTTGAAACCTAAGAAATACAAATTTATTCTCAAAGGCCCGCACACTCTAAATACCTATTTATTATTGTTCTTAATCATTCAATCCACTTTTCCTTTTTGGCAGTAACATATTATTTCTTTGACCCTTTTAAAGTAAGTGACATTTAACCTTGATTTAAAGGTCATATGTCCTAGATTTGTCCTAATTTTTATAGGAATATTCCTATTTTTACACAACCATGCCACTTACACAGTCGACTCTGAAATATCAATAATATGTTGATATTCAATCACTCTTTCTTAACTTATTCCGATTTCCATTGGATAAGTTTGATAATTTTTCAAGAACTCACTAGTCGAAGGATTAATGAACTTGAGTTTCGAAAAATAAAGCATCCAGTTCATAGAAAAAGTTACATAATCTCGGGCTGAGCGGAAAAAGTAAAAACAAAAACTTCCGTTAGAAACAATTCTTATCAACGAGATAGAAAATCCTCAAGTAATTGATTACTCAACCAGTCATTAAATATAGCTCGGCAATTTGCCTAAACACATTCATCTTTGGCAGCAGAAAGAAAATGAATTTTGCTTGAATTATCGCCAAGATAATCTCTGTTATGCAATACTTGGACTACCTTTACCCGCCAACTCCTACGACTCTTAAAAATAACAACCAATGGTTAAATTAGAAGAACAAGCTACTGAATTAGCAAGTGAGCACGCTGCACAGACTGAACCACTCAGAACTGTCCGAGTAAACAACTGCAACATCACATTGCTGGGAACCGCGCATGTTTCAAAAGCCAGTGCTGATAAAGTTCAGGAACTGATTGCCACAGGAAAGTATGATGCCGTGGCTGTTGAATTATGTCCGAGCCGTCACAAAGTTATTGTTAATCCCGATGCCATGGCTCAAATGGATTTATTCCAAGTGATCAAGAATGGCCAGGCCAGTATGGTTACTGCCAGTCTTGCGTTAGGCGCTTTTCAGCAGCGCATGGCGGAACAGTTTAATATTGAACCAGGCGCCGAAATGCGCGTGGCCATTAAAGATGCGCAAGCCGCCAAATTACCGGTTCTGCTGATAGATCGAGAAATTGGCACGACACTGAAACGAATTTATCGTAATGTTCCCTGGTGGAAGCGTTTTACTTTATTTGCCGGTCTGATAGAAAGTGTGATTAGCAAAGAAAAATTCAGTGCTGCCGAAATTGAAAAACTTAAAGAAGGCGATGTACTCGAAAGTTCTTTTGCACAGTTTGCTGAAAATGAAAAAGACTTATTCCGTCCACTGATCAGTGAGCGAGACGAATACATGTCAGCGCGCCTTATCAAAGAATGCAGTGAAAATAACTACCAGCATATCCTGGCAGTGATTGGCGCCGGACATCTGAATGGCATGGTTCAACAACTTGAGACCCAGAGCATTACCAATCCGGAGGAAAGAATTGCACAACTCGATACCATTCCGGCATCCTCTCAATGGTTTAAATTTATCCCCTGGATAATTGTTGCACTTATTCTAGCAGGCTTCGCCATCGGCTTTACCCGTAGCCCGGAAATAGGCACCGCCATGGTCGTTGACTGGATAGTGATTAACGGCGGGCTTTCCGCATTAGGCGCAGCGATTGCTTTTGCTCACCCGCTTTCTATTCTGACCGCTTTTCTGGCTGCCCCGCTAACTTCTTTAAATCCAACCATTGGCGCCGGCATGGTTGTCGCTGCCGTCGAAACCTATTTACGCAAACCGAAAGTGGGGGACTTTAATCAGCTCAGAGCAGACACGACCAGTTTGAAAGGCTGGTGGCGTAATCGGGTAACGCGAATCTTGCTGATCTTTATTCTTTCGACACTGGGTTCGGCGATTGGCACTTATGTGGCAGGATTTAGAATAATCGAACAACTCAGCAGTAGCTAAATAGATATGTTCGACTACTTCGAACGCTTGATAAACCCTTACCCTCCGGAACATCCGGTTGAGCCGCCCCAGGGGTTGTATCAATTCTGTCGCCATTATATCCGTGGCATTGAGTTTTATCTGATTTTACTGGCGCTACTAACCCCCTGCCTGGCAATCAGTGAAGCCATGTTGTATGGCGTGCTCGGACAAATGGTCGATTGGCTGGCAGAAAAAGAAACCACACATTTTCTGGAAGATGAATGGCCGACTTTACTGGCCATGTCCGTATTTGTTTTGATAGGGATTCCGCTTCTGGTGCTGCTGCATTCCTTAGTGATCCACCAGACACTCATGGGGAATTTCCCTATGCGTGTCCGGTGGTTGTCACACCGGTATTTGCTCAATCAAAGTTACGCATTCTTTCAGCACGAATTCAGTGGCCGGATTGCCACAAAAGTCATGCAAACTGCGCTATCAGTGCGTGAAACAGTCATGAAACTGCTTGATGTCATTCTTTTCGTCACCGTTTACCTCACGACAACGTTACTGCTGGTGTTCCATGCAGACCCACGCTTATGTTTGCCGTTACTGGCTTGGCTATTCCTCTACATCGGCATTCTGTCGCATATTGTCCCGCAATTAAAACGCATCTCTACCCTACAAGCCGACGCACGGTCTCTCATGACCGGGCGTATTGTCGACAGTTATTCCAACATCCTGACACTCAAGCTATTTTCTCAGAGCCAGCGGGAATCCGCTTATGCCAAAGCAGGGATGGAAGAATTCATGGCTACGGTACACCCGCAAATGCGCCTATCGACACAACTCAACGCGTGTGTTTGGATTATCAACATGCTGCTGGTATTCGTAACGGGGGGACTGGGTATTCATTTATGGTTGCAAGGTGCCATCGGCCCAGGGGCTATTGCGATTGTCATGAGCTTAGCTATCCGGCTGACCGGCATGTCACATTGGGTCATGTGGGAAGTCAACGCACTGTTTGAAAATATCGGCACGGTACAAGACGGCATCAACACACTGTCCAAACCCCAGCATGTCACCGATGTACCGGATGCGAAGGGGCTTCAAGTGCATCAGGGCGCGATTGATTTCAATCGTGTCTGTTTTTCCTATCACCCCGATCAAAACGATTCTCACCGTATCTTTAATGATCTTAATCTCCACATCGCAGCCGGCGAAAAAGTCGGCATTGTCGGTCGCTCAGGCGCAGGCAAGTCGACATTCGTAAACCTGTTACTGCGTTTCTATGATGTGCAACAAGGCAATATCACCATCGACGGACAAGCCATTCATACAGTTACTCAAGATAGCCTGCGTGCCAGCATCGCCATGGTGACACAGGATACTTCGCTATTACATCGCTCGGTGCGTGACAATATTCTGTTTGGCAAACCCGATGCCGACGATGCACAAATGATCGCAGTGGCCAAACAGGCCCAAGCGCATGAATTTATCCAGACACTCAGGGATATCAAAGGCCGGACCGGCTATGATGCCCACGTGGGCGAACGCGGCGTCACGCTTTCCGGCGGGCAGCGGCAACGCATCGCCATTGCCCGTGTGCTATTAAAGAATGCGCCCATTCTGGTATTGGATGAAGCGACATCGGCACTGGATTCCGAGGTGGAAGCCAGCATTCAACAAAGCCTGTATCAACTGATGGAAGGCAAAACGGTCATCGCCATCGCGCATCGCCTATCCACCATCGCGGCAATGGACCGGCTCATCGTATTTGACAAAGGTCATATCGTAGAACAAGGCAGCCACGCCAAACTCATCGCCAGTAATCAGCTCTACGCACAATTATGGAATCATCAGTCGGGCGGATTTCTAGGACTATTAGAGAATGAATAAACTTAATACTGAAACGGTCAGAGCTTCATAGCTTGTACCGCTATTACAGTTACCATTCCAATCTTGAATTGAGGCAAGAATTGTTTGTTGATTCTTAGCTAGTGCCAGCCCGAGAACCTCATTTATTGCTAGCAGCCCGTAGCCCTTCTCCCCGCCCCCTTTATACAACACAAGACATCCAGCCCCCCCTCTCGAGCACTTAGACTATTAACGCCCCGGGCATTTTTAGTACATTTGTCTTATTAGTTTAATGACACCTCTCTCTATTGAATCGAAAACATTTGATGCATGATGCGCCCTGCTCAAGTTATTTAATTTTCGCGCTATGACGACAACACCAAAATTATTCGCTCATCAATTTTGCAAGGTATCTTAGTCTAAAATGTCCTTCGCAAAATTATACCTGCTGCTCTTTTGTGTAATCTTGAGTTATTCGTCGCACGCACGCGCGGATGAACTGGATGAACACACGCTAAAAGCAGCCTACCTATATAACTTTGCAGTTTATACGACATGGCCCGACACGGACGCCAGTACTTTTAACCTATGCATCTATGGAAATGATCCGTTCGGCAAGAATCTCGATTCATTGATGCAAAAAAAGCGAGTCAATGATCGCACCATCACCATTCATCGAACGAACAATATTGATCGTCTCGATTTATGCCAGCTAGTTTTTATCTCCCACTCATCAATTGACAACTTAAAGGCCGTCATCATCACCCTGCAAGATAAACCTGTACTCATCGTAGCGGACAGTCCGGGCACCATCCAGCAAGGCGTTGCCCTGAATATGGAAATCAAAGATGAAAAAATCACATTTGATGCCAATTTGAAAGTAGCCAGAAAGGCCGGTCTGAATTTGAGCTCCCAGCTATTGCGCTTCGCCACTTCGGTGCTTCAGTAATACAGTAAAGCTGAAATCCGCACACTGTTTTGTAGTAAAAATCTCACATTTTAAAATCCTCTTCACTGAAAAAAAAAATTACTATCTCTAATTTGATAAATTAAGGGTAATAAAAATCTTACTTCTCGGCTTTAATCGGTGATTGGGTATGTTTAAATCTTGAAACTAAAAAATCAACCCAACTCATTGTGCCCATTCCCAGAAAACTTGTTCTCCCGATCGTCAACGCTCCCATAAAGCAAAGCTTGCTGCTCGGTTTGCTTTTGCTGCAAGTATTTCCGGTCTGTGCGGCAAAGAATTTGGAGCAGATGAGCTTAGAGGAATTGATGAATGTCAGCATTGTCGGCGCTTCCAAATATGAACAAAAACAGAACCAAGTTGCCGCAGCAGTCAGCGTCATCACCAGACAGGATATCAGAACCTATGGCTGGCGCACGCTGAATCAAGCTCTCGCCAGCCTTCCGGGAATTCATACCACGTATGATTATCAATATGAAAATTTGGGTGTACGGGGATTTGGCCTGCCCGGAGATTTCAATTCACGCGTTCTGATTACGATCAATGGCAATCGCATTAACGACGCCACTTATGACCAAGGACCTACCGGGCGTGATTTTCCACTCGATATTGATTTGATTGAGCGAATTGAGTTTATCCCCGGACCAGGCGGTGCCGTCTATGGTCAAAATGCCATGTTGGGCGTTGTCAACATCATTACGCGCAGTGGCGCAAGTGTCAATGGTGCCGAGCTATCGACCTCGTACCAGACAGCGGAATCCATGCCGCAAGAACGTGCCACCTTCGGTAAAAAATTCAGTAACGGCACTGATGCGTTACTTTCCTTTTCGGGACTTCAATCCCGCGGAACAGATCGTTTTTTTGACTATGGCGATTCCGGTATTTCAGGGGTGGCACGCCGCTTGGATGGCGAAAATGTTAAACAATTATTTGCGCAAGCCTCGCATGGCCCACTCGCATTTGACTTCATTTATGGTGATCGACGCAAAGATGATCCTACCGGTATGTTCTTTTCTGATCCACTGGTGGCCGGTCAATTTCAACGAGATCGTCGTCTCAACACACAAATCCAGTATAACGACAATTTCGCCAATAACACCCTCAACGTATTGGGCCGGTTGTTTCTTGGTCAATATCGCTATGATAATCCTTTAATCTATGGTGGTGAGAAAACGCTATCTACCGGACCCAGTGACTGGCATGGTGCTGAATTGCGCCTTCTTTCTACTGCCTTGTCCAATCATAAACTGATGGCAGGTGTTGAGTATCAAAATAATACGTCGATCAAACAGTCCTTTCAGAATTTCGACCACCCTGAAGATAATATCGCGATCAAAAGTTCTGTTGTACGCGTTGGTGCGTACGTTCAAGACGAATGGCGTATTACCGACACCTTGTCCGCAACCGTAGGGCTGCGTTATGACTACAGCGCCTGGATTGGTAGTCTTGGCAATCGATTGAGCCCGCGCGGCGCGCTGATTTGGCAAGCCACCCCAAAAACAACATTCAAAGCACTCTATGGCCGCGCCCACCGGTCACCGAATGCGTATGAACGAGACTACACCGATGGCATTTCCCAAGTTTCCAATCCAGGATTACGCAGCGAGATGGTTGATACCGCTGAACTCGTGGCAGATTATCTTCCGCTGCCGAATATGAATTTACGCGCCACCGTCTACGCATGGGATATGCACAACGTCATCGCACTCGGAATCGATCCGGTCAGCGGATTGTCGCAATATCAACAGACATCCCAAAAAGTACTGGCCAGAGGCACAGAATTATCGTTAGATAAAACTTGGGATTGGGGCGCACGATTACGCAGTAGTTTTGGTATTCAGAATGCTGAGCAACAAGACTCGCACCTCACCAATTCACCCTACCATCTGGGCAAGTTGAATATTTCCATCCCCATACCTCTGATCACCGGCTTGCGCGCCGGCTATGAATTGCAATATTACGGCAAACGAAAAACACTCGACGGTACGCATACCGATAATTATGTTCTTTCCAATCTCAATTTAGTGACCAATGTTCCACAGGCAAAAGGATTGGAGGCATCGCTGAGCCTCTACAACTTGTTTAATGAGAACTACCAACACCCGGCTGCAGATACCAACTGGCAGAACTTTTTCTGGCAGCCTGGCCGGACCGTTCGGCTCCGAATGGATTATCGCTTCTAAGTGCCTTCTGATATGACATTCTTGTATAAAAAAACAGCCGCGGCGAAACGAACTGATAACCAGATTCTAGGATATGCTTAATTGGATGCTGGAAAAGCAAGAAGAAACAGTTTTCTATGGCAGTCGCCGTATCAGGAAGCGATCATTCATCCGTTATTTTCCAATTCTGTCGCTGTGCTGGTTCTTGTTCCTGGGTTACTCGCCATTGACCCAAGCCGAGCAACCATCAGAATACCGATTAAAAGTGGCTTTCCTTTATAATTTTTCCGCTTACACGGAATGGCCCAGCTTGCCGGATCAGGTTTTGAATTTCTGCATCTATGGTGAAGATCCATTTGGCGAAAATTTACAGCATTTACAGCATAAGAAAGCCCATGAACATGAAATAGTAGTCCGGCATACAAGAAATTCTGAAGATCTTCCTAGTTGCCAGATTGTTTTTATCACCCGTTCAAGCATCGACAATCTCAGTGACGTCATTAAACAATTGGATGGGATGCCGATATTAACCATAGCCGACACCCCGGGCGCTAGTCAGCAAGGCGTTATACTCAACATGACTATGAAAGAGGGGAAAGTCACATTCGAGGCGAATGTGACTATTGCAAAAAAAAAACCGCTTAAAACTCAGCTCTCAACTACTCCGTTTCGCCACTGAGGTATATCAATAATGAAAAGTTCATCACCGGCTGCTGTGACATTACGTTCTAAATTGCAACGAATCAACTTTGCCACGCAGGGCACGGCGATGCTGCTGGTCGCAATACTCGTTATTCTAAGCAGCTTCCTCATCAGCTTTCTATCTATCGTTCAAACCAGTCAGTCAACGGCAAAATTATTGGCAGAGAATGCAGTCGCGACATTGATGTTCCAGGATACGAACACGGCACAAACGCTATTACATTCGCTCAGCAATACACGGGAAATCCAAGCTGCGGCGATTTATACCGCAGAGAAAGTAAAATTCGTTCAATATTCTGTTGAAAACATACTGCTTCCGGAAACTTTAGCTTCCCTGAAAGAAGACATGCGAACAAATATTCATTTTCTAACCCTCACGGAACCGATTCACTTCAATGAACAGCCTCTGGGCAGTCTCTACTTGGAAATATCCTTGTATCCCCTTTACTGGCAAATACTTTGGCACGTTGTCATCACAATCACTGCGGCGATTATCGCATTATTGGTTGCCAACCTTATGTTGCAACGGCTTAACCGGTCGGTACTCGATCCGCTCAACAATCTTGCCACCGTTATGGAACATGTCACAAGCAGGGCAGATTACACAACTCGAACCGAACCCAGTGCGATTGTTGAATTGAATACGTTATCGAAGGGATTCAATAACATGCTGGAAATGATTCAAGAACGTGATGAAAAGCTGGCTAATCACCTTGATCACCTTGAAGATGAAGTCGAAAAAAGAACATCAGAGCTGGTGCTTGCCAAAGAATCCGCAGAGGCGGCAAGTAAAGCCAAAAGTGAATTTTTGGCCACGATGAGTCATGAGATTCGCACACCGATGAATGGCATTCTGGGGATGACCGAGTTACTATTAGACACACAATTAGATAAAGATCAGTACCGTTTTGCAGAGACCGTTCAAAGCTCAGGTCAGCACCTCCTCGGTATCATCAATGACATTCTGGATTTCTCCAAGATTGAATCCGATCACATGGAACTGGAGACCATCGACTTCGATCTGGTCAAGCTGATAGAAGATACACTGGTCATGTTTGCACAACCCGCTGATAAGAAGGGTCTGGAATTGATCGCGCAGTTTACGCCGCCCAACACGGCCTTCATGCTACGCGGTGATTCATTCCGAATACGTCAGATCATCGCAAATCTGGTCAATAATGCCATTAAATTCACCGATCAAGGAGAAATTGTCATTCGCACAATACTGCTTGATGAAACTGGAACCCTGACTAATGTCTCCCTATGCGTTGAAGATACGGGCATCGGAATTCCTTCGGCATACCATGAAAAGATTTTTCAGAATTTTTCTCAAGCGGATGGTTCCACAACCCGTCAATATGGAGGCACCGGCCTTGGTCTGACTATCTGTAAGAAATTACTGGAATTGATGGGAGGAAGCATTCAGGTAGAAATCTCTCCGGGTCATGGCTCCAAGTTCTGGATTACTCTGCGACTGGAGAAATCCAAATTGCAACGCAACGATTTTTCCAATATGACTAAATTGCACGGTATCCGGGTTCTAGTTGTGGATGATAATCAGACTAACCGGGAGATTCTTAAACTACAATTGCAGAATTGGCAAATAGATGCAATGTGTGTAGAAGATGGGCAACAGGCTTTAGCACACATGAATCAGTCTGTTGCCGAGAATAAATTATTTCAATTGGTCATTTTGGACATGCACATGCCAAAAATGGATGGATTGCAGCTAGCAAGCAGAATTCATGCGCACCCGGATTTCAGAAAAACTCGCATGATGATGCTGACTTCAACCTATAGTAACGCGAGTCAGCTAGAAAGACAGAATACCGGTATCTTACGTTGTGTAAACAAGCCCGTCCGCCAGAAGGAACTACTGGATATTATCATTGATGTCATGGGACGCGATCTGGATAAAGAGGCCATAAATTCTCATTTAGTGGAGCAAGTTGCAGTCAGCGCGCCCACACAAAATTTTCACGGCAAAGTTTTGCTGGCTGAAGACAATCCGGTCAATCAGGAAGTAGCCAAGGCGATGTTGGCAAAGCTCGGCTTGGATACAGTCGTTGCGCATGACGGCAAACAGGCTCTGGATTTGATCCAAAACAACCAATATGATCTCGTTCTGATGGACTGCCAAATGCCTAACATGGATGGTTTCGAAGCAACCGCACGCATCCGGCAGCAGTTTGGCGCGACGCACACCATTATTGCACTGACCGCCAATGCCACAGAAGACGATCGCAAACGCTGCATAGAGGGCGGAATGAATGATTTTCTTTCAAAACCTTATACAATCGATCAGTTACGACAAAAAATCCATCCTTGGCTCAGCAAAGGAAAAAATAATGCAGTAAATGCCGCACAATCCCAACTTGTTGAACCAGAACCAGAAACTCTCGCAAAGCCTGCACTCAATCCAATATGGCTTGAGCAAATTCGCGAGCTTGACACAACCGGAGGAAATGTTTTGCTGCACAAGATCCTGCAAGCTTTTCTCGAATCTGCGCCCAATAACATGCTCCAGATTGAACAAGCTATCATAAATGGGGATGCTGACAGTCTGCGTCAGTCAGCACATGCATTGAAATCCAGTTCGGGTAATATCGGAGCTGAGAACCTATCTGCGCTACTCAAGCAATTGGAAGCGGATGGACGAACAAAGGAATTGACACACGCGGAAACACTACAAGAAAGCTTGCGGCAGCACTATCAACAAGCCCTAACCGAAATCAACCAAATACTCAATCCATCGTGACCACTGAACCTTTTAAAATCTTACTGGCTGATGATGATGCCACGGTCAGATTGCTTATGCAGGCAGCGTTAGAAAAGGCCGGCTTCATAGTTACGCTGGCCTGCAATGGAGAAGAAGCCATTCGCCTGTTTGAAGCATCGCCAACGGATATGGTCATGCTGGATGTTGAAATGCCCGGCATGAATGGTCATGAAGTTTGTTCGTACCTGCGCGCAAGAATAGGCAACGAGCTGCCCATTATCATGGTAACCGGAATGGATGACCTGCAATCCATTAATTATGCGTTTGAAGTCGGCGCAACAGATTTTATCGCCAAACCGATCAACTGGAATTTGATCAATTATCGCATTCTGTATCTAAAACGTGCCTACCTGAATCTGCTTGCACTTCAAATTGCCAACGCACGAAGCACAGCAATCTTTAGCGCAATCCCAGACGCGATGTTCATTTTGAATAATGACGGCAAAGTCGTCGATATGTGCAGCAACTCGGATGACACCCTTTGTCTAATCACCGGATCGAAGCATGCATTGAATCAAAGCTTGCCCGAAGATATTGTCAATTTGTATCTGGAGGCAGCGGGTCGAGCCCGCCGATATGGAACAGTCGAGCTCTTCGAGTATCCTTTCAAACTGAATGATGGTAACACCCGGTACTATGAAAACCGTATTGTGGTTATTGATCCTCTAGAAACACTTTGCTTGGTTCGTGATATTACAGAACGCAAGGATTCTGAGAACAAGATATTTCACCTCGCTTATTTTGATAACCTGACCGGATTACCCAACCGTCAATCCTTTATGGAGCGTTTAGAGGGAGAAATTAAACGCGCTAAGTATACCAGTAGCAAACTGGCGGTACTTTTTCTGGATTTGGATGGATTCAAAAGTATCAATGACACGATGGGGCATAATACCGGGGATGTTATTCTGCAATCGACCGCGGATCGGCTGCAAAGCAGCACGCGCCCATCTGATTTCGTATCCCGGAGCAACGCGGACCATCCAGAGATCAAACTCGCCCGCCTCGGGGGCGATGAATTTACTGTCGTCATTCCCAATCTCCATCGCGCGGAAGATGCCTTAATTCTGGCACATCGAATTCGTGAAACCATGCGCCGCCCTTTTCATCTTGAAAGTCGCGATGTCGTCCTGACTACGAGTATCGGCATTGCCTTTTATCCAAATGATGGCGAAGACGCGGAAACACTACTGAAGCATGCGGATACAGCGATGTATCATGCAAAAAATGAAGGCCGGGATAACTGTCAATTCTACAATCTCGAGCTAACACTTCACGCCGAAAAACGCATGCATTTGGAGAATAATTTACGTAACGCATTGCAGCAAAATGAATTTCATCTTGTATACCAGCCACAACTGGATGTTGCAAGCGGGTGTATCCAATCGGTAGAAGCACTGATCCGCTGGCAGCATCCGCAAAAAGGGCTCATTTCGCCTCTCGATTTTATTCCAGTAGCTGAGGAAAACGGCCTTATCATTCCAATCGGCGCGTGGGTGTTGCGGACAGCTTGTACTGAAGCTGCTCAGTGGCATAAGAATGGGCAATATTTACAAGTAGCGGTAAACCTTTCCCCTCTGCAGATAAATAACCCGGAGCTGGTCAACACAGTCCTCAATATTTTGGCTGAGACAGGCTTTCCGCCAAACAAACTTGTTCTGGAAATCACCGAAGGTGCTTTAATGGAGCACAATATTGATACCTTGACCCGACTCCATACGTTACGCGACCACGGTATCGAAATTGCTCTGGATGATTTTGGTACGGGTTACTCTTCGATGAATTATTTAAAACGCCTGCCGATTAATGACATCAAAGTGGACCAAAGCTTTATACGCGGTCTACTGAATGATAAAAACAGTCTTGCGATCGTCAAGGCAATTATCTCCTTATCCCAAAATCTTGGCTTTTCTGTAACTGCCGAAGGGATTGAAACACTCGACCAGGCTCAAATTCTGAAATATTTCGGCTGTGATACCCTGCAAGGCTATTACTTCAGTCAGCCTATCGCCATGAAAGAAATTTTTTCTCTCGCGGATAAACAGTGGACAATCCAAGCCGTCAACCCCAATGGAATCGATGATGAAAATTGCTGATATTGATCAATTAAAAATCGGCACATTATTACCCAGTCCCAAGGGGGTAGCACTTGCGCTACTGGAAGCTTGCCAGCGGGAAGATGTCACCATCAATGAAATTACCAAACTCATTCAAACCGACCCCGCACTTTCTGGCCGTTTGATTCAGCGGGCCAATGCGACGAATCAGCGCAGCCGCGCTATTTCTTCTGTATTTGAGGCAGTGCCTCATGTTGGTTTAACGGTAGTCAAACAGCTGGCAATGGGCTTCTCATTGATTGATCAATATCAAAAAGGCACTTGCAAAGGATTTGATTATCAAGAATTCTGGTCACATTCGCTACTCATGGCGATTGCCATGCAAGAGTTGGGTAAAACAACTCGCGTGTCTGCACCCGATGAATTATTCGCGTGTGGTTTGATGATGCGTATCGGTTGTTTGGCGTTAGCCACAATTTATCCGGATAAATACACGGAACTCATCGCAAAACAATCGCCCGGCATCACTCTGAATGAATTGGAACAACAATATTTGCAGACTGACCATAATGAATTAACTGCGGCGATGCTGATCAACTTTGGTGTTCCCAGAATCTTTGTAGAACCAATCTACTATCATGAAACACCGACTGAATCAGGTTTTTCCGAAGGCTCTCGCCCGTATCAAATTGTGCATCTGCTGTACTTGGCTAAACAGATAGCCGATTTTGGATTAGCCGAAGAATCTGAACGTAACCAACGTATCTCCGAACTGATACTGTTTGGCGGGAGAATCGGGTTAGACACTGAAACATTTGGCGCCTTTATAGACCAAATCATGCAGGCATGGCACGCATGGGGGAAAATACTCAAGCTGCCTGGTGTGGAACTCCTTCCCCCATTCGATAAGATGATGAATGCGACTGCGCCACGCACGGAAAATGCGACCGATGCTGCTTCGCTGCGTATCCTTTTGGTAGAAGACGATCCAACCAGCCTCATTCTTGCCAAAGAGCTGTTATCTAAAGTACTTGGCCATACTGTCTTTACTGCCAGCGACGGTCAGCAAGCTCTAGCGCTCGCGATGGACATCTTGCCGCATATTGTCGTAACGGACTGGATGATGCCGGTAATGAATGGCCTTGAATTAACCAGATCGTTACGTGCAACAGAGTGGGGGCAAAATTTATATATCATTATGCTGACTGGCATAGAAGATGAAGAGGAAGTCATTAAGGCATTTGACGCGGGTGTAGATGATTATGTAACAAAACCCATTAATATTCGTGCCTTTCGAGCCAGATTGCGAGCAGCCTGGCACTATCGAAAGTTACAGGATTCATGGGATCATGATCGCGAACAGCTCAAGCGCTTTGCCGCTGAATTAGCCGTCACAAATCGGAGACTGGAGTATTTTGCTCTGACCGATATGCTGACTGAATTGCCCAATCGGCGCTCCGGCATGGAAACACTGGCTGAAGTATGGAGCGTTGCGAACCGGTCCAACCAATCAATGGCTGTTATGCTCCTCGATATTGATCATTTCAAAGTGGTTAACGATACCCATGGCCATGCCATTGGCGACAAGGTGCTAAAACAAGTGGCCGCATCGATTCGAAAAATTGCCCGCAAAGGCGATACTTTCTGCCGTATGGGCGGAGAAGAGTTTTTGGTCGTCTGCCAGCCGGGCAACATCGAATTAAAGTCCCTTGTTCAATTTGCAGAAAGACTCCGTCAGCATATCAATACACAACAGATTGTGATTGATGAACTGCACATAAAAATCTCGATTAGTATCGGTATTGCCTTAAAAGAAGCCGGCATGCAAAGCGAAGACCAACTCGTCAATGCTGCTGACAAGGCGCTCTACGCCGCTAAAAATGCGGGTAGAAATAGAGTTTTCCTGGCGATAAATAATAAGCTTATAGCTACGCCCACAGCACCTATTAATCCCGCAGACAAGATTTAGTCAACTCCCTCTTATTTTCTGAAAAAGAATATCTGAATCCGCCCTAATCGAAGTTTTAAGGAACTTGCTTACAGATTATAATGGCGAATTCTGACAAATAAACAATACCCGTGCTAACCAAGCAAAAGCCTGATTGGCGCTCCCAGACAATGAATTACTTGCGACCTGAATGGCCAGCCCCGCAACACTGTTGAATTTAAAATCCTTAATCTTCGTTATTTTCTGCTGCTTTGCAAATCATGCCATTGCTGAAAATAAAGTGATGACTGGAAATAAATCGATTGAGAATCAGTTTCTAGATCTCAGCATCGAAGAACTGATGAAAGTTGAAGTCACGTCCGCATCAAGGCGCACACAGAAGCTCTCTGAAGTCCCTTCTGCCATTTTCGTCATCACACAAGATGATATCCGCCGCTCTGGCGCAACCAGCATCCCGGAGGCTTTACGTATGGCTCCCGGTGTTGAAGTCGCACGGATCGGCACGGATAAATGGGCAATCAGCATACGGGGTTTCAACGGACGATTCGCCGACAAGCTGCAGGTCCTGATGGATGGCCGGAGTGTTTACAATCCGCTCTTCGCCGGCGTGCAGTGGGAGCAACAAGACACCTTGATGGAAGATATCGAACGTATCGAAGTGATACGTGGCCCCAATGCAGCCGTATGGGGCGCAAATGCGGTGAATGGCATTATCAACATTATCACCAAGAGAGCTGCTGATACTCAAGGCACTTTGCTTTCAGCAGGTGGCGGCAGTTTTGAACAGGGATTTTTTGGTGCGCGCCATGGTGGAAAAATCAATGACGACACTTTCTACCGTTTTTATGCCAAGGGATTCACCAGAGATCAGATGAAAACCACCATCGGAGAAAATGCCAATGATGCTTGGCACAACGCCAGAGGGGGATTCAGACTGGATCACACGCGCGGAATTGATCTGTTTACAATTCAGGGCGATATTTTCCACAACTCGTATGGCGATAGATTGGATAAATCCCAACTCAGCGCACCCGTCATCCAAGCTGAAGCATCCAGAGGACATAATGAAGGGGGGAATATCCGCTTGCGCTGGGATCGGACTATCTCTGAGCGATCGGCAATCATGCTGCAAACTTATTATGATCGCGTCGATTATAAATTATTAACCAGCTCAATCTTTAAAGCCGAAAGTTTTGATATTGATTTTCAACATCGCTTTCCGCTTTTTGACAAGCACGATTTGACCTGGGGAGCCAATTACCGCTTATATCATAATAAAGTTTCGGATACCGAACTCATCTCATTTAGTCTGCGTCTGCAAACCAATCAACTTCTGAGCGCATTTATTCGAGATGAAATCACGTTGATACCCGAGCATTTGCGGTTTACCCTGGGCTCACGGTTTGATCACAACGACTTTACCGGCATGGAAATTCAGCCTAACGCACGCTTGATGTGGACACCCGATACCAAAAATTCGATCTGGATGTCAGCCTCACGTGCCGTACGCACACCTTCCCGGGCGGAAAATGATATCCAGTTGAATGCTCGGACACTAAGTACTGCCCCCGGATTATCAGCATTGTTACCTTTCCCGATTCTTGCACAATTAAACGGCGCATCGAATTTTAATTCTGAGAAATTATTGGCTTACGAGTTGGGATATCGCCATCAGTTTTCTCCGCAAGCATCGGTTGATATTGCGGCTTTCTATAATGATTATAGTCAATTACGCGATCTATCCGCCGGAATTCCATCTTTTCATGCCAACTTCCCGCCTCACCTGATATTACCCGTAGGACTAACCAACAAGGCCTCCGGTTATACGCAAGGGGTCGAAACATCCGTCGATTGGCGGCCCTACGAAAGATGGCGTCTGCAAGGGAACTACAGCTTTATCGACATGCATATTCACTCTGATTCGGCGCTCAAGAACCTGGATCCAACGACAGGCAGCGCCAACAAGGTGAGTCCGCAACATCAAGTCTCATTGCGCTCACACTATGATGTATCGGAAAAATTGCAATTCAATCTCTGGCTGCGCTATGTCAGTAAAGTAGATTTCTACCATATTCCAGACTACGTCACCATGGATACCCGGCTGTCATTCAAACCAGTAAAGAATCTCGAACTGTTCCTGGTTGGCCAGAATCTGTTTAGCCAAAATCACAGAGAGTTTGTATCTGATTTTCTGCCTTCAATTCCCACGACCATACCGCGTGGTGTTTATGCGGGGGCGGAATGGCGTTTCTAAATGAGATTCTTGGACATGCACTTATTTAATCGACTACTCAAGCGCTCAAATACATTCGCGAAACGAAGTTTGTATCACTTTTTATTCGCCTTGTATCTGGGGCTTTGTCTGCCGGCTTCTCATCCGGTGGCGATGGCTGACAGTATGGTTGAATACCAGGTCAAAGCAGCCTTTATTTATAACTTTATTGCTTTCACGCACTGGCCCGACAGTACCGGCCAGACGATTAATCTGTGTGTTTATGGGGAAGATTATTTCGACCAGGAAATCGACAAACTACAAAACAGATCAATTAATAATCGTCATATCAAAGTAGTGCGCATTACTAACCCTGACAAATTAAAAGCGTGCCAGGCAATCTTCTTCTCTAAATCAGTGAGCGCCCAGTTATCAAGTATTTTAAGCGATCTACAGAATGAACCCATCCTCACACTGGCTGATAGCCCAAATGCTACTGCACAGGGTATTGCAATCAATATGAGCCTAGTCAATGAGAAAATTGTTTTTGAAATTAATTTGACCAAAGCACGCGCTTCAGGACTCGATATCAGTTCAAAATTACTGCAACTCGCTGTTAAAGTTCACCAATAGAAACGGTATTATTACCTATGATCTCTTTCTATCGCCTACCAATCCTATTGAATCTGAAGTTCTTCATCTTCATTTTTGTATGCAGCCTTACAAATTTCTCGGTTGCCGGAAATAAATCTACGATTGGAAGTAAGTCAATAGATAATCAGTTTATCGATCTGAGCATTGAAGAGCTGATGAACATCAAAGTAACGACAGCATCCCGGCGCTCACAGAAACTCTCCGAAGTCCCCTCTGCCATTTTCGTAATTACACAAGACGATATTCGCCGCTCTGGCGCAACCAGCATCCCGGAAGCCTTACGTATGGCACCCGGTGTTGAAGTCGCACGGATAGGTACCGACAAATGGGCAGTCAGTATCCGGGGTTTCAACAGCCGTTTTTCCAATAAGTTGCAGGTCATGATCGATGGCCGGAGTATTTACAATCCACTTTTTTCTGGTGTGCAGTGGGAGCTGGAAGATACGCTGATGGAAGATATCGAGCGCATCGAAGTGATCCGCGGCCCCAATGCGGCCGTATGGGGCGCCAATGCAGTCAATGGCGTCATCAATATTATCACCAAGAAAGCTGCCGATACACAAGGCACCTTACTGTCAGCAGGTGGCGGTAGTTTTGAGCAGGGTTTTGTAGGTGCGCGCTACGGTGGAAAAATTAATAATGAAACTCCTTTCCGGGTTTACGCAAAAGGATTCACCAGAGATCACATGAACACAACCTCGGGAAAAAGTGCCAATGATGATTGGCACAACGCCAGGGGAGGATTCCGCTTGGATCACTCGCGCGGCATTGATCAGTTCACATGGCAAGGTGATATTTTTTACAACTCAATCGGCAATGCAGCGGGGCAACCGTTGAGTCCGGTAATAACCTTGCCGGGCACTTCAAGAGGACATAGCGAAGGCGGGAATATACGCTTCCGCTGGGATCGAACGTATTCCGAGAAATCCGCCATCATGCTGCAAACTTATTATGATCGCGTAGATTATCGTTTACTGCCAGTGACTATCTATAAAACTGAGAGTTTTGACATTGATTTCCAACATCGTTTCCCTCTGTTCGAAAAACACGACCTGACTTGGGGACTCAATTATCGCTTGTATCACAACAAGGTATCCGATGCAGAACTCATCTCATTCAATCCTCGCCAGCAAACAAACCAGCTTGCAAGTGCGTTTATCCGCGATGAGATCACTCTGATACCTGAGCATCTGCGACTGAATCTCGGTACGCGCTTGGATCACAATGACTTTAGTGGCTTGGAAATTCAACCCAATGCACGGTTGATGTGGACGCCCGATACACAGAACTCAGTTTGGGTAGCAGTCTCACGGGCCGTACGCACACCTTCCCGCTCTGAAAATGATATGTTACTGAATGTAAGAACAGTAAACGCAATTCCTGGAACATCCATCTTGCCACTCCCAATTCTGGCACAGGCAATGGGATCATCAAACTTTACTTCCGAGAAAATGTTGGCATATGAGCTGGGATACCGCCATCAGTTTTCTCCGCACGCATCGGTTGATATGGCCACTTTCTATAATGATTATAGTCAACTGCGCAGCTTCTCCCCTGGATTTCCACTTTTTCAGCCAGGTCTTCCACCGCACTTCACATTACCCATAGGATTTAATAATAATGCTTCTGGACAAACTTACGGTGCTGAAATATCGGCTGACTGGAAACCCCATGAAAAATGGCGCCTTCAGGGCAATTACAGCTATCTTCATATGCGGACGCAGACAAATGCTGCAATCGCACAGCCTGATCCAGGATCAGGTGCTGCAGACAGAGTCAATCCGCAGCATCAAGTTTCATTGCGTTCAAATTACGATTTCTCAGACAGGATACAATTTAATCTCTGGTTACGTTATGTCAGCAAGGTCGATCTCTATCACATCCCTGGTTACGTGACGCTGGATACCAAATTTGTGTATAGACCCAAAAAGAATATTGAGCTATTTCTTGTCGGGCAGAATTTGCTGAGTCAGAATCATCGCGAGTTTGTAACTGATTTTATTCCCTCGCTTCCTACACACATACCCCGTGGTGTTTACGCGGGGGCTGAGTGGCGCTTCTAGGCGAGAAAAATGAAAATATTTTTCCACTGACTAAACTGGTGTTTATTCGCTTGGTATTGGAATATAACTGGTTAAAAACTTTGATCTGGAAACTCTTGCTACTTGTTATCTTTGGTCATTTGACAAATTCCGCAGTTGCTGGAAATAAAGCTGTTGATAATCAGTTTATGAGTCTAAGTATCGAAGAGCTGATGAACATCAAAGTCACCACAGTTTCCAGAAATCCGCAGAAGCTCACCCAAGTCGCATCCGCCGTTTTTGTGATTACCCAAGATGACATTCGCCGTTCTGGCGCGACAAGTATTCCCGATGCCTTGCGAATGGCGCCTGGGGTACAAGTGGAACGTGTCGGTACAGACAAATGGGCTGTCAGTATCCGTGGTTTTAATGGAGTCTATGACAATAAACTGCAAGTACTGATGGATGGCCGTAGCGTGTATTCCCCAATATTCTCAGGTGTTCTATGGGAACAAATTGATACGCTGATGGAAGATATCGAGCGCATCGAGGTGATTCGCGGGCCTGCTGCAGTATCTTGGGGATCCAATGCAGTTAATGGTGTCATCAACATTATCACCAAGAAAGCTGCCGATACCCAAGGAACACTCCTCACAGCCGGGGGCGGTAGTTTTGAGCAGGGCTTTGTAGGCGCACGCTACGGCGGGAAAATCAATGAAGAAACGCCTTTCCGTATCTACGCCAAAGGATTTTCACGAGACCACATGCAATCATTATCCGGCGGAAATGCTAACGATCAATGGCATTCGGCCAGAGGGGGATTCCGCGTGGACCATAACCGCGGCATTGATCAATTTACCTTGCAGGGCGATATTTTCGCCAATTTTGATGGAAGCGCCCTCGATAAAAGCGGCCTCAGTCTATCGCCTACCTCAACAAGTGCGATGCGCGGACATAACGAAGGGGGGAATATACGCTTTCGCTGGGATCGAACTTTCTCTGAAAACACTTCATTCATGCTGCAGGCATACTATGACCGCAATCGATCGCAATTATTGCCAGTTGGAAAATTTGATGCCGAGAGCTTTGACGTCGATATGCAATACCGTTTTCCACTATTCGAGCGGCATAATATCACTTGGGGAGCCAATTACCGGCTCTATCACAACAAAATTTTCGACACCAGTTTAGTCACATTTTCCCCTCGTGAGCGAACGAATCATTTGATCGGCACTTTCATCCGCGATGACATCACGCTGATACCGGATCGCTTGTTGTTCTCGGTAGGCAGTCGATTCGAACATAACGATTTCACTGGAATGGAAATACAACCCAATGCACGCCTGATGTGGACGCCGAATACTGAGAATTCAGTCTGGATGGCCGTATCCCGTGCCGTGAGAACACCTTCTCGCGCTGAAATCGATAGCCTGATTAATCTCACACCACAATTTCAAGCTTTTCCTGGATTATCTGCCTTACCTTTTCCAATCGCAGCATCATTACAAGGTGGCAATCACTTCAATTCAGAAAAATTGATCGCTTACGAACTGGGATACCGGCACCAGTTCTCTTCGCAAGCTTCCATTGATGTGGCGGGTTTTGTCAATGACTACAGTCAAATGCGCGATACAAGCTTGGGTGCATTATCGCTCAGCACAGGATTACCGAGACAATTTCTATTTCCTGTTATCGCTAATAATCAAGGAGCTGCACTAACCTATGGGGTTGAAACATCGATTGATTGGAAACCGAGAGATAACTGGCGCCTGCAAGGAAGTTACAGTTTTCTCAACATAGACTTCTCCTCTAATAGTGCTTTTAGAAAAACTGACCCGACTGCAGGCGCCGCAGACAAAGCAAACCCGCAACATCAATTATCGGTTCGTTCCAACTATGATTTTTCTGAAAGATTGCAGCTCAATCTTTGGTTACGCTATACCAGTGCTATCTCGCTTTACAATGTTCCGAGCTATGTCACGATGGATGCAAAGCTGGCATACAAACCAACAAAAAATACGGAGTTGTTCGTTGTCGGTCAAAATTTGTTTAGCCAAAATCACAGAGAGTCTGTATCCGACTTTATTCCCTTAGTACCCGTGTTCATTCCACGTGGGATTTACGCAGGCGCGCAGTGGCGCTTCTAGTGAGAATACATGGGCATGCACTTATTTAATCGACTGTTCAGGCACTCAAAAAAATTCGTGAAACGAAGTTTCTATCACTTTCTATTCGCCTGGTATCTGGGTTTCTGCCTGCCGGTTTCTCACTCGGTGGCGATGGCTGACAGCATGATTGAATACCAAGTCAAAGCAGCGTTTATTTATAACTTTATTGCATTCACCCACTGGCCCGACAGTACCGGTCAGACAATTAATCTGTGTATTTATGGGGAAGATTATTTCGGCCAGGAAATCGATAAACTACAAAACAGATCGGTAAATAATCGCCACATCAAAGTCATGCGTATTGCTGACTTTGATCAATTAAAAGTGTGCCAGGTGATCTTCTTCTCTAAATCAGTTAGTGGCCAGTTATCCAGAATCTTGAATGATCTACAGAATGAACCCATCCTGACACTGGCTGATAGCCAGAATGCTGCCGCACAAGGTGTTGCAATCAATATGAGTTTAATCAATGAAAAAATAGTTTTTGAAATTAATTTGGCCAAAGTACGTGCTTCAGGGCTCGATATCAGCTCAAAATTGCTGCAACTGGCTGTCAAAGTGCATCAATAAAAATATGCCCTTCTGGATAAAACCCGATTCAGATGACATCTCAATAGTGCCAGTGGATTCTCATGCAATACGTACAGACAAATAAATCCACCAAGAAGATCCATTTTGGTGCTTTTCTATGATGTTCAGTTGCCTTGTATTCGTTGAAATACATACTTTACACCAGCTAATTCCTGATCTAGATTCAATACATAAAATGCAATAATGTCTCCATGATTTTTAAAATATATGGAACATTCCATTACTTAAACATTCAACTCATTTAATCAATCGAGGCGCTTCAATATGAAACAGCACATAAAACAGTTACTTTTATCGGCTTGCACATTCTTTCTGTTCTGCAATACGCATTCTGCTCTCGCGGATACTGCAAGTGATACCGAAACATTGCTCAACTGGGCTGAGAAGACTTACCCAACGATCTTCCCGAGCCATCAGGCCACGCAAAATATCGAGCCCTGGCTATTCCGGTATTATCCAGAGTTCGGCATTTATGCCGGTGTAAACAAAAACGATAATAGCGTTTATGTGCTGGGAGGGCCTTGGGGAGATAATCCGACAGTGATTGACACGCTTGCAAGTTTAATCAACGAAATTAATAATTCTGGTGGAAGTGGCGGCATCGCTGCTTGCGATACCGCTAATGTCTTCGCCGGTGTGACTTATAGCCAGAGCGGCAATGTCGTAACGGTCACTACAAATGGCCACTGTGTCGCCGCCCCTGACCTGATCAACACCAATCTTTGTCAAGTACCGCAACAAACGACGGCAAGCGGTATCTCCTTGCTTAGCAGCAATACGATTACTGCATCAAGCATAGCAGGTATATCAACCAGCATTCCAGGATTACCCAATCCGTTTCAAGCTATTGTTGATGCAGCAGCAAACGTTAAACACTGCACGATGAATGCACCGGCTGAGACTGCCAACTTGGTTGTCAATTCTGATCTTTGTCTCGATATTACAACAGCCATAACCGGAGCAATAGGGTCTCTACCGATTGATGGCATAGTGATAACACCCCCGGTGAATTATTTCACTAAAGGCACCTATACAAGTCAGAGCGTACCCGATTGCTTTGAGACGGATGCCACGACGATTAGTGATGTCTTGACAGGAGAAGTTTGGATTAACCAAGGTGGCGGCTTTGTTAAGGTGGGCAGTTAAGCTCGTTTGCACTGAAAGCTTTTCTTCTGGAGAAAAGCTTTCGTTATAGATCATGCTGATGCGGAGAACTCATTCAGTGAAGCCATCAAGCGGATAAAACGCGGCTCGCCGGGTGATAATTCGTTTGCAGCGAGAAGACTGCTACGCGCTTCTTGAATCAGCTCTGCCGTTGGTCCTTTTTTTTGAATATACGTAATAATTACGTAGGCTAAGTTGAGTAACACACGCATGTTTGCCGGCATTGCTGCGTAAGCATCCCGCATGGCGTTGACTGCCTCTTCATACTGCCCCTTACTGACGAGCAATACACCACGATTCATAATCAGCATGGCTTCCTGGCGTAACGTCTCAATCAATTTACTGCCTTCTTCGCCCATGCCAGCTTGATCAAATATTTCCGCGACATCTTGAAGTAAGGCAGCATTCTCTGGATTATTCTTAATCTCTCGCTGCAATAATTTGATGGCTTTGTCCTTATCGTCCGTAACCATCAGCAAGCGGGCTATTTCCAGTGATCCCTCACTGTCTGGATGAATAGCATCCTGGTCTATCAACTGGATGATCTCAGCGGCGATCTGTTTAGTCTTCTCGGCATTATCGCTTTGATGATAAATCATTCCCTCCACTGCCAACACTTTTAGGCGCATTTCATCCGTAGCGAAGTTCTTATTGAGCTGACCCAGTACTTTAATTGCTTCATCAGGTTTTTTATTGACACTACATACTTTAGCAAGGCCAAAATAGGCGTCTGCTGTTTTGAGTACGGAATCCTCCCCTAACGATACGCTCTTGCGGAAAGCCCGTTCAGCATTCTCCAGTTTGCCGATTTTCATTGCCACGGCGCCAAGATTCTTCTGTCGTAATACCGAGTTTGGCGATAACTTTACTGCACGTTCCAGTACATTGTTTGCTGCTTCGAGATCGCCCATAGCTTGCAATGTATGCGCGAGTAAATCGTGCGCTTCAAGAAATGCAGGATTTGTTTCAGCAGTTTCCTCGAGCAATATTTTAGCTGCTTCAAAATCATTTTTCTTTAACAGAATTTTAGCTACCGCCGCTTTCGCCCAGGGCAGATCGCGCTCAGCCAAAATTTTTTCCAATACGGTTTTGGCATGATCATATTCACCAGTAATCAATAACAAATCACACTTAGTCCGAAGCAGATCAGCCGCATTCGCCTTATCGGAAGTTAAACGTCGATCGCACAGATTCATGGCCTTAGAATAATCCAGCTGCTTCATCGCTTGGTGAATCTCAGCAAATGCTTTCTTTTTTCCCCAAATTTTGGCTAAGCGCAAACGCAAATTCATTTCGGTAACCGGTTTCAGCAAATAGGCATCAGGTTGATATTCTGCGGCACCTGTCACTGCTTCCGGAGATTTTTCTGCAGAGATCATGATCCACAGACAGGAAGACCCAACAAGCGACAGATGCTTGGCTTCCTCAAGTACTTGTTGTCCGTTCTTCCCGGATCCTAAATCGAGATCGCACAGCACGATGTCAAACTGAGTTTTCTTGATTAAAGAAATGGCTTCGCTTCCGCTTGCCGCCATGGATATTTTCTTCACATCAGCGCCACAGCTACGCAAGATATCGCGAAAAATGCTGCGCATTTCTTGATAATCGTCGATTATCAGCACAGTCGTGTCTGTGAAATCCATATCTGCTGTTAAAGCATTAAACTCACTAGTATTCATGATTTCAATAAATGACCATTCATTATGGAAGGCGTAACACAAAACAAGCGCCGCTGAGTGAGCCGCCATTCTCCAGCTTTAGTTCGCCTAAGCAACCTTGATTGTGATGCATACGTGCCACCATCGCCGAAAAATAGAAACCTAACCCTGTGCTACCGCCCTGAAAATCAACGCCGCGCGCGCAATCATCACTTTCCTGTAGAATTTGGCTCGAATAGCCATTCCCGTTGTCTTCAATCCGCAACACCAGTTTTCCTTCATTCTCTTCGGCGATTATATGGATACGGTCACGCGTGTAACGCATAGCATTATTTAACGCATTACCAATTACGCCACTGATTAAGTCTTCATCGAAATACCAGTAAAGTCCGTGATCAACACGAACCTCCAGATTAATCGCACGAAATCTAAGTAACTCCCTATATTGCGCGACCATCACATGCAAAAACTCATCCAGGCAAATGGATTGTAGATCAAAGGGATAAATTTTCTGACCCAGCTTATAGAGTGTCAGCAATTGAATCAGGTTGTTGTTAATACGTTTTGCTTCATGATTCATCTGCATCAATTCCGCATGCGTAGAAAGTTGGGTTGCTTCAGCTGACGCAAGCGCTTTTTCCAGACCACCAATCAACATACTCACTGAATTCTTCATATCATGTACGGAAGAAACCAGAAAGTTTGTCATGTTGTGCACAGAGGGGATACTGCCGACGCTATTTTCCTTCATGTCAGACGTCCGTGTCATTTGATTTTCCGCACAAGGTATGCGCCTTCATCATTTACCAATGGCAGTCTAACGGCATAACACCTTGAAGCTGTAACGCTATTTCTTGATCGTCAAGTTCTATCCCCAAAGATCACTTGACGCTTCCTGAGATCGTTCAATATTTCTATACCGCCCTGGATAACGATATTGGGTTGCGGGTGATTCAGTTCTGCGGCCATTTGTTGCAACAAAACTCGCCCGGATTGGTTGTTATCCTCCAGGATCAGCTGCATTAGCCGCGCAGTCACTGGATTGATCTCGATAAAATGCACATCAAAATTGGCATCGCGATAAACGATCAAGTGCGTTTGCATTTCACCGGCTTCCTTAGGCTGGAAAGCCGGACTAATCTTATGAACGGGGAAACGATAACTCAGTGACCAGGCAAGGGGAGAAATAATAGGTATCCCATCCAGCAGATCGCCCTGCGTATCTATTTTTGCTTCGTCAACTTTCTCATCTGATAAAGAAAGTGCTAACTCAACCCACTCATAATGAGCAAGCTCCAACATGAAAGGCGGGTCATCAGCACGCGGATTGCGCTCCTGTTCCAGATATTTTATAAACTCGCGCGGCATCTCCGAAAACAAAGGGGTATGCGACAGGTGGTTAGAAAAATAATCCCGGATCATGGCGTGCCAGCGTTCATCCGGTGTAATTTGACGTAATACCGGATAAGTATTGGCCATGAAATCTTCCACGTTGTTATAGAAAAGTTCGCGGTAGATTTTCATACGCCGCTTTTCGATCGCTTCAGGGCAAGGATTTTTTTCCGGGTTCCGGATATGTGCCGCAAACGCATATTGCTGCCGCACAAAATCAGGACGATCAGCCGTGTTGTAGGTGACCACTGCTTCGATCTAGCCCTTTTGACTGCAATGCACGAATGATGTCTACTTCTCCCAGCAACTCAGCGAGCGGTGGAAGATTAAAATCACGCTCCAGCAACGTGGGAAAGACGCCAAAATGTTGATAGGCCTTTTCGAGTAATTGCCAGACTGGATCAATGACATCCGCGCCGTGTGTATCCACAATCAGATCTTCTGCTTCTTGGTAATGTCCGGCAACATGAATATAACGAATGCGTTCGGCGGGCAGTTGCCGGAGAAATGTTTCGGCATCGTATCGATGGTTGATGCTGTTCACATAAATATTATTGACGTCTAATAGCAAATCACAGTCTGCTTCCTGCAACACGGCTTGAATAAAATCAATTTCTTCCATTTTCTTACCAGGTGCCGCATAGTAGGAAACATTTTCCATTGCAATGCGTTGTTCCAGGATATCCTGGACAAGCCGGATACGATCTGCGACATAATGCACCGCTTCTTCCGTAAAGGGGATTGGAAGCAAGTCGTACAGATGACCGTCGTCACTGCAATAACTCAGGTGTTCACTGTAATACCGGATGTGGTGCGCTTTCAGGAAACGCTTCAGCCGTTGTAGAAAGGCTTCATCCAATGGCGACGGTCCGCCGATTGAAAGTGATAATCCATGACAGATAAAAGGAAATTTCTCAGTCAGCTCACAAAAAATTTTTCCGTAGCGGCCCCCCACACCAATCCAGTTCTCCGGTGCAACTTCCAAGAAATCAACCGGATGCGTGGCTTGATCCGCAATCGAACTCATTAACGAGCGCCGCAGACCAAGACCAGCGCCATGAACAGGATAATGGTTACTGCTCATGGATTGTTCGAATTACTTTTTAGAACCGCATTTCCCTTCACCACATTTACCTTCTTGCTCGGCTTTCTTGCCGCCGCATTTTCCTTCCATATTTTGTTTCATTTCATTTTTACCACCACACTTCCCTTCACCGCACTTACCTTCATTCTCAGTTTTCTTGCTATCAGATTTACCTTCTTGGTCTGATTTGTTGGCACTGCTTGCATCAGCAAGCTGCATGTAACCGCCAGATAGTTCATTCATCGCAAAAGGATTTGCGCGGGTATCAGCTGAGAGATTACTGGCAGCAAGACTGGTTACAAGTGCAGTACCTAATGCGAATGAAATAGGTTTCATTGATTTTTTTGACATCTAACTTCCTCCATAAAAATTGATCAATTCGATAACACGTGATAATAACTCCAAATTCAAATGAAGTCCCTCATTTCTTGATTGCTTCGAGAATTTCTTACATCTCCGCACATCAGAATGGAAAGCTATCACTTGGTATGGATCAATCTGCGTCCTTTTCCTGGATCAGCTTCAATCTATTATCTATCTTGCTTTTTTTGCATGCTTCTCTCTGATAAACTCAGCGCTTCGATAAATACTATAAAAATAGCCTGCAAATTGAGGAGTCCTGAATGTTTGACAAACCCAACCAACTCATTTTTTATATCAATGTAACACTCATTATTTTCGGCGTTCTGGTCGCACTGTTGACTGACTACTTTGTAATCGGGTTAATATTTGCTTTCAGTGCAGCGATATTGGTCTATGATCAATACAGACAAAACAAATCCGCATTTACTATCTCAGATCTAAGAAAAATACTGACTATCCACGACACAAACGGCAATAAGGCAACGCTAATACAAACACAAATGACAACTGCCTGCCATGTTGATAATTCAGAATATTGGTTTAGAAATATACGTGGGATGGGCAGCATCAGTAACTTCAGAGTCAATGATAGCGATCCGGCTGAGCAGATAAAAGAAAATGGAAGCTATCGGGTATGCATGAAACTTCCACCTGAGTTAAAAGTGGTGAATGGTTCTGATCTGATCCTATCGTATGAATACGAAGATGCTTTTACACAAACAGAAGGTGTTCTTTCCCACGTCGTTGACAATGACACACGGCAGCTGCATCTAACTGTTGAATTACCGGCGGGACGCTCTATTTCTTCAGCTCGGTTTTTCTGCAAGCATGATGACATAGAAGAAGCGCTATTACCGCCCGTTGTTACCGGACAAACCAAAATCGAAGCCGATATTAAAAACCCAAAACTTGGTGCCGAATATTGCCTGCAATGGAACTGGTCAGAAGCTGGCTTCATGAAGAAAATAAGCCGCCTCTTCTAAGCTGAAACTACCCTTTTTATTTTGGTTGGAGTTGAAAATTATTCTGAATTGAAATTGAGAAGCGCACGGATTTTGAATCACAGCTAATCCGGGCAAAACAGCCTTCCATCTTGCCCACTAATCGCGCAAATACTTATATATCGTTTTGAATTTACTCAAAGCCCTCGCTGCCGTCAGCAGCATGACATTTATATCGCGCATTCTCGGCTTCTTGCGTGACGTCATCATTGCGCGGATTTTTGGTGCAGGAATGGTAACCGATGCTTTTTTTGTTGCTTTCCGTATCCCCAATCTGTTACGGCGACTATTTGCCGAAGGCGCATTTTCACAAGCATTTGTTCCGATTCTTGCCGAGTATAAAAACACGCGCACTCCCGTAGAAACGCAAGACTTGGTTGATCACATCACCACGCTTCTAGGCATCACACTTTTTTTCATTAGCGCCATTGGTATCTTAGCTGCACCGCTAATTATCTACGCCAGTGCGCCCGGATTTTCTGCCAATCCGGAGAAATTCAACTTAACCGTTGAACTCCTGCAGATTACGTTTCCCTACATATTTTTTATTTCCTTGGTTGCTTTGGCAGGCGGCATACTCAACACCCATGGAAAATTCAATGTTCCTGCGATTACGCCAGCGCTATTAAATTTATCATTTATCGGCTGCTCACTGTGGCTCACACCTTTACTCGATCCGCCGATTCTCGCGCTGGCTTGGGCAGTGTTTATCGGTGGTATATTACAACTCGCTTTCCAGATACCCTTTCTGCTACGGCTCAAACTATTGCCTCGCATCCGTTTCAGAAACCCGGATACCGGTGCCTGGCGTGTGATCAAATTAATGGGCCCAGCAATTTTTGGAGTATCAGTCGGCCAGATCAGTTTGTTGATCAACACCATCTTTGCCTCACTTCTTGTTACCGGCAGTGTATCCTGGCTTTATTATGCCGATCGATTAATGGAATTCCCCGCCGGTCTGCTGGGTGTGGCATTAGGCACAATTCTATTGCCATCGTTAGCCCGGCATTACAACAGCAATAGCACCGAAGAATATTCCCGCTTGCTCGACTGGGGCTTGCGACTGACAATACTACTAACCTTACCGGCGGCCCTGGCATTGGCATTATTAGCAACGCCTCTAATCACAACGCTTTTTCACCACGGCGCATTTACTGATCATGATGTATGGATGACACGCGAAGCATTAATTGCCTACAGTGTAGGGTTACTCGGATTAATTCTGGTTAAAGTGCTGGCACCTGGATTTTATGCTCGCCAGAACATCAAAACACCTGTCAAAATTGCTGTCATCACGCTGATTGCCACACAACTGATGAATCTCGCCTTCATTATTCCTTTAAAACACGCTGGACTGGCATTAGCAATCGGTCTGGGAGCTTGTCTTAACGCAGGGCTACTGTATTACAAGTTACGCAGTCATAAAATTTATCAACCACAATCCGGATGGCTTATTTTCTTTGTGAAAATACTGATCGCTTTGTCGATTATGGGTGTTGTCTTATGGTTTGCTACAGGCAGTGATGATTCTTGGTTAATCGACTCAGCCATGGCGCGTGCCGGCCGATTAAGTTGGATAGTTATTCTTGGTGCATTCAGCTATTTCGCCGCTTTATGGCTACTGGGATTCCGTATCAAAGACTTTACCAAACAACAGGCAATATAGCGCGCAGCTCATGCCCGTGCACTTTAAACGAATAAGCAGTATTTAATTGCCAATTGTTTCCTCGTCTTCCAAAAATAATTATTTCTTACTGATATAGTGCTTGAAATCGATCCTTTATTCGTTTAACGTCTAAGCTAATTGCCAGTCAATCAACTGAATTGGGAATTCACCAATCAGAAAGGATCAAGCAATATGTTTAATTTAGGTTCGATGCTCAATTTAGGCTCCACCGAGCCGGTCATAGGCAAGGCACATACTATCGTGGAATGCTCGGCTAACGAGCTTTTTCAGTATCTCGGGGAAGGCTTGTTTGAGAATTACCCCAAATGGTCGTCAGAGGTTAAAGAACTTGAACAAATCACTCCCGGCCCGATAAAGTTAGGCACTGTGGGGCGACAGGTACGTATCGACCAAGGGCGCCGAACAGAATCCAAGTTTAAAATTTCCACTTATGAGCCCGGTGTGCGCCTAACACTTGTTGGGGTGTCTGATCCTTATCGTTGCACATATGAATTACAGGCTGTCCATCCTGAACACTCAACCAAACTGACGTTTTCTTTTGAGTTGCTTGAGATTCTGGCCATCATGCGGCCATTCGAAGGATTAGTCCGCGCTGCTATTAAAGACGGCGCTGAAAGAACGGTACAAAATATCAAACGTCTGGTTGAGACTGAAAAATCGATGAAAACTTCTATTATTCATCGGGAGCCTCTTTAAATTATGCGGTATAGCAACCTAAGTATTTACACATAACTTACGACTGTGTATCTGGTAAATCAATTAAAGTTAAAGGAGGATTGATGGCACAAGATGCTTTTTCCAACATCCAGGCACCGCGAGTCGATGATCGTCCGGTATGGGATGTAGTCTTTGCGGTTTACGGTTATCCCGCATTACTGCTGGCGCATCGGTTAAAAGTTTTCCCTTTTCTGGCAGATGGCCCGCGCACATTAACCGATATTTGCAATGCACTCAATATCAAGCAACGTCCGGCAGAAGCCATCCTGACAGCAGCGACCGCATTGGGTTTTTTATCGTTGCAAAAGGGATGCTATGCGCTGACCGCAGTGTCAGAGGAATATTTATTGGAAAAGAATCCCAATTATTTCGGATTTTTCTGGGATCTGATGATCGACAACTATCAGGTATCTTCCTTTGCAAGTCTGGAAAAAGCAGTTCTTACAGATTCTCCGCAGGCTTATGGCGGCGGTGACATTTTTAAGACGCATGAAGAGCAGATCGAATTGTTGCACCGCTTTACGCGCGGAATGCATAGCACCAGTATCACATCAGCATTCGTTTGGCCAGAGATCTTGGATCTTTCTCAGCATCGACTGATGCTCGATGTCGCAGGAGGCTCTGCTGCGCATTCGATTGGTGCAGCATTAAAGCTACCCAATCTGAAAGTACTATTTCTGGATTTTCTTCCGGTATGTGAGCTCGCTCAAGAATATATTGATCAATATGGTTTGCAAGAACGTATCAAGACACACGAAACTAATATCTGGAATGATCATTGGCCTTCAGCTGATCTACATTTCTACTCAAACATTTATCACGACTGGTTACCGGAAAAGTGCCACTTCCTGACTGCAAAGAGCTTCGATAGCCTTGAATCCGGTGGACGCATCATCATCCACGAAATGCTTTATGATGATCAGAAAACAGGTCCTTTTGCCCCCGCAGCATTCAGTATGATGATGATGGGTTGGACCGAAGGCAAGCAATACTCCGGTCTGGAATTATCAACGATGTTAAAGGAAATCGGATTTGAGGAAATTCAAATCCATAAAGCTTTTGGCTACTATAGCATCGTAACCGGCCGCAAACCCTAGCTTTGTTTATTCACCCCATTCACGATTGAGTATCGGGTTAAATTACTTCTTGCTGATATTAATTGACACTGACCGCCTGCACAGCAAGATCCATAGCAAGACTCTTGAGGGTGTCGACATCTTCAAGTCCGTCAAGGAATCGCTGCGGAATGCCGGATAAACCTACTTGGGCGCCGACAAGTGTGCCGGTGAGAATGGCGCGGGGTGGATCGAGATCACTCTGGCGCGGCGGTTGTAAATCAGCAAAAGTGACGGCATGAAAGGGTAGCTTCCCGGTTTTTACCAGTTTCATAAGTTTATCCGACAATGTTTTGTCCAGCGCATGCCCTTGTATCAGCATACCTAGCACCGCTGCATAAGCAACAGTCATTGAGATTACGGTATATCGATCTGGGTAAGGCGCGTATTATTTGCCACTGCGGTAGCCAGTTCAGCAGGCTGGAACGCATAGCGAACGGCTAAGGCTAGCCGTGCCGCTCAATTGCTTCCGTGTCATCCGCATGACCGCCTGTTTGACCCCATGGCAATTTCTGCTCCACACGCCGCCACCATGTTTCCCGAATTGATTGGCTGGTGTAACCGCCCGGCCCACCCATCGATCGGTGTTCCATCAACAAACGGAAAGAGCTCCTCATCCAAGCGGCGACAAAAATCCACCTCACTATATTCACTATGTTCAACCAGGGAACGCAACATTAACGTGAGAATAATGCCTGCTTGAGAGAACTGACCTGCCTTGCGTCCGCTATGATAGCGGCCAGGTTTGGGATCGGTAGTAATCCATTCACCGAACTCACGCCGCAATTCAGCGAGATCGCAATACCAATGAGGGCCCGAGAGCCAGTGCATCGCCGATAAAAGCGCCCATGATGCCACCGGCAGCGCGCTCTTGAGTGATCGTATCCGGCATGCTGCACCTCCTCAACAGGCCGTTGACTAAGACTGCTACTCAGGAGTTACGTAATTATTGGCGGCGTTTCTTATCGTTCTCAATCAGTGCGTACGCCGAATGGTTATGAATAGATTCAAAATTCTCTGATTCGACCACATAGGCATCAATGCGCCCATCATGGTTTAGCACTTCCGCAATATCTCTCACGATGTCTTCAACGAACTTGGGATTGTCATAGGCCTTCTCAGTCACGTATTTCTCATCAGGCCGTTTCAAAAGGCCATAGAGTTCACAGGAAGCGTTACTCTCTGCAATTCTAATAACATCTTCAATCCATACAAAACTATTTGTGCGTACGGAAATCGTAACGTGGGAGCGTTGGTTATGCGCGCCATAATTCGATATCTTCTTAGAACACGGACATAAACTCGTTACCGGCACCACGACTTTCATCGTAAAGAGATATTCATTATTTTTAATCTCACCAATGAATGTCACTTCATAATCCAATAAACTTCTTACTTGCGATACCGGTGCGGATTTATTAATAAAGTAAGGAAAAGTCATCTCAATATGACCGGAGTCTGTTTCCAGTTTTTCGATCATTTCCCGTAAGATAGCCTGAAATGACTCAACAGAAATTTCCCGTTCGTGGCTATTGAGTATTTCCACAAAGCGGGACATATGCGTGCCTTTAAAATTATGCGGTAAATTCACATACATGTTAAAGATTGCCACCGTATGCTGCACCCCATCATCCTTATCGGCTACAACCACAGGATGGCGGATGGCTTTAATCCCTACCCTGTCGATTGCAATACGCCGGGTGTCAGGCGAACTCTGCACATCGGCAATGGGCAAATCTATTTGTTTATTCATATTATTTCCTCCTATTGGATTAGGAGTCTCTGGCAACAATTGAGTTCCACACTCGTAACTCCCAGTCAGGATCAACACTGTTGAAACAACAATCAGTTAAATATTAGTCAGATAGTATTGACCGCACTGATTGGATAATACCATTCTTGTCTAATCCGCAATCTGCAAGCATTTGCACAGGATCACCCTGATCGATAAAAACATCCGGCAGCCCTAGCTGTAACACTTTGACACAAATTTGCTGACTATTAAGAGATTCTGTAACAGCGCTGCCTGCCCCACCCATCACGGTATTTTCTTCAACCGTAACCAGCAAATCATGACTGGCAGCTAAAGATGCCACCAGATCATCGTCCAATGGTTTGATGAAGCGCATATTGACCGCTGTTGCATTGAGCTCTTCGGCTGCCTCAAGGCACGGTGCCAGCATACTGCCAAAAGCTAGTAAAGCGATTTTTTTCCCCTGCCGCCGGATTTCACCGCGGCCGATAGGTAATGCTTGCATTTCTTTTTGCACCTGCACGCCGCTTCCGGAACCTCTTGGATATCGTACCGCCGAGGGTGTCTCCAATTGAAAAGCAGTATACAACATCTGCCTACACTCATTTTCATCCGCAGGTGCCATAACGGTCATATTCGGAATACAACGCAAGTAGGACAAATCAAAACTACCTGCATGCGTCGGACCATCTGCCCCCACCAATCCGGCCCGGTCAATGGCGAATACAACCGGAAGATTCTGAATAGCAACATCATGGATCAACTGGTCATATGCCCGTTGTAGAAAAGTCGAATAAATCGCTACGACCGGCTTTAAGCCATCGCATGCCGCACCCGCCGCAAAGGTAACCGCATGTTGCTCAGCGATACCGACATCAAAATAACGTTCGGGATATTCCTGTGAAAAACGAACCAAACCGGATCCCTCGCGCATCGCCGGGGTAATGCCTATTAAACGGGAATCCTGCGCAGCCATATCACACAACCAGTCACCAAATATTTGTGTGTAGGCAGGCTTTCCTGCTGCTTTAGGAATAATTCCTTTTTCCGGATCAAACTTACCCACACCGTGGTACAGAATGGGGTCCTCTTCAGCCACTCTATAACCAGCACCTTTACGCGTCACCACATGGAGAAACTGCGGGCCATCAAGGAGCTTGATATTATTCAGGGTGGTAATTAAAACATCCAGATCATGCCCATCAATCGGACCGATATAATTAAATCCAAATTCTTCAAATAAGGTACCCGGTGTTACCATACCCTTGACATGCTCTTCGGCGCGTTTAGCCAATTCCAGCATGGGCGGAACAACACCCAGCACTTTTTCGCCAGCACGGCGGGCCGTAGCATAGAATCGTCCCGACATCAACTTAGCCAAATAATTGTTCAGTGCGCCGACCGGCCGTGAAATCGACATATCGTTGTCATTTAGAATAACCAGCAAATTGGCATCCATCACACCGGCATTATTCAACGCTTCAAACGCCATCCCCGCACTCATGGCGCCATCACCAATAATGGCAATTGCACGCCGATCCGTCTTATTTAATTGCGCAGCGACCGCCATGCCAAGAGCAGCACTGATTGAGGTACTCGAATGTGCGGTGCCAAATGCGTCATACTCACTTTCATCGCGGCGCGGAAATCCGGCTAACCCGTCCTGCATGCGCAATTTACTCATGCCAGTTCGCCGGCCGGTCAGAATTTTATGCGCATAGGTTTGATGCCCCACATCCCAAACAATCTGGTCATGCGGTGTATTAAAAACATAGTGCAGGGCAATGGTTAATTCAACCGTACCCAGATTGGAGGACAGATGGCCACCGGTTTTCGCGACCGATTCAATGAGAAAACCACGTAATTCCTTAGCAACCTGCGGTAATTTCTTTTGGTCCAGTTCACGTAACTGGGAGGGAAAACTAATGGTATCTAACAGTGGATACATTCAAAACCTGAAATAAAAATAATGGAGAAATAAAACTCAGAATTTACGTTTAATTATAAAATCGGTTACTTGACGCAATCGTAATGCAGCTTCACCAAAGCTATCTAAAGCCTGATAAGCGTCATGCTGCAATTTCTCCGCCAATTCACGCGCTTGGCTAATACCTAGAATACTGACATAAGTGGGCTTATTATTCTCAGCATCTTTACCGGCGGTTTTACCCAATGTGGCCGTTGTTGCCTCGGTATCCAACAAATCGTCAACCACCTGGAATGCCAGACCAACGCATTTGGCGAAGTGATCCAATTTACCCAACTGATCATTATCTAAACGGTTATTACAACGCGCCCCGAGCATCACAGCAGCACGAATCAAAGCACCGGTTTTATGGATATGCATAAATTCCAGCTCTGGCAGGCTTAATGTTTTGCCAACACTATCCAAATCAAATGCCTGCCCCCCTGCCATACCACGCGAGCCAGCAGCTACTGCCAGCTGCGCGATCATCTCTAATTGCGTCCCCGGCTCATCAGCCAGACACTTCTCCGCCAATAATTCAAAAGCCAAGGTTTGCAAACTATCGCCCGTCAGCAGCGCGGTAGCTTCATCAAACTCTATATGACAGGTAGGTTTGCCGCGTCGTAGAATATCGTCATCCATGCACGGCAGATCATCATGCACCAAAGAATAAGCATGTATGAGCTCTACCGCTGCAGCAACAACCGTCACACGCTCAACATCTGCATGCACAAGCTCTCCGGCTGCAAAAGACAATAGCGGACGCACGCGCTTTCCTCCACCCAGCACTGAATAGCGCATTGCTTTATGTAATCGCTCAGGAACGCAATCTGCAGCAGGTAACCTTGATCCTAGGAATGTTTCGATACGCGCCTGACAACTACCTGTCCAGCTCTGAAAATCAGCGCTCATCACGGTCAGATCCTGTAAAGTCTTTTAACATACCGGCTTCAAGCACGCGAACCTGCTGCTGCGCACCTTGCAGTTTATTCTGACAATATTGCAATAACTCTGCCCCGCGTTGATACGCTGAAAGAGAAGCCTCCAGTGACATTTGCCCGGCTTCCATGGCCGTCACTATTTTCTCCAATTCAGCTGATGCCGCCTCAAAACTCTCTGGCTGAGATGAAACAGCATGCTTAGATGATTTGGTCATAAATACTTAGCCAGCAAGAATACAAATATAAAAATAGATGGTTTTTTACATATAAGCAGATAAAAATAACGCAATAAGCAGTGTCAGGTCAATTCAAATTTAGTAATAACTGCCCTCCCCGCTTTCTGCGGGCTATTGATGAATAGCTGAAAAACGGCTTGGGTCACCGGACACATGTGATTATCAATCCTTTAAAAATACTTCCCGAACTTTTTCCATAACCAGTTTTTACTTTGAGCAAGACAGAATAACAATATTGATACATCGCGCGTACTATGGCAAGATACGAGCCTAGGTAGGCCTCGTCAGGATTAGGTAAACATTCGATCTGTTACAGAATAAGTCATTGAAAAATCGCCTTTTACCTGCTCAATCGTCACGACCGCTTATTTCGGCAATATCCCCGGGTAGAGGTTCTCGATACAAGAACCCATTCTGCGTTTTCTAATGTAATTAAATTGAGACAACCTTGAACGAAATCATTGATCAAATCTCCGGATATTTTGAAACCGTGCCGTTATGGCCATTTGTCTTATTTGGCTTTCTAGGGTTGGTGGCTGTATTTGTTGAAATTCTTAATCGCAAGCGCCGCGCCGATGCGATTGATAACTTCCGCTATACGATAGAAACAGAACTGGCTGACATGTATCCTCAGCATAAACGCTGGCCTAAGAATATCAACATTTACCTCTGCTCCCGGCTGCCTGGAATGCAGCAAAACTTTGAAGTTTTAAGAGTATTCCTTCCTCAGGATCGTCTGCTCAGCTACAATACAGATTGGAATAATTATTGTGATTTCTGCCGCAATATCACAGACGAGAAAATTGCCGCAGCTGAACAATCCTCGGCATCCGATCCTTCTGAAGGCACCAAACAATCTACGCATAAAGAGTCAGATCCAAAAGAAGTTTTTCATAAGCTTGTAGCGGATTTATTGAAACACACACACATTTAAAAACTTCTTCGCCCTACATGACGCAATACAGCGAATCAGTGAGTATTGGCATAGCAACAGATTCGATGCAATTGGCAGTGATTCCGGATTGTCTAGCGAACAGATTCATAATCCAGCGCATTATCATTAAACCCACATCATTCATTTGTCATGAATACACACGATAAACCGGTTGGTTCCAAAGTAACGGTGCGCCCGGTAATGTCTTATCGTGATATGGGTAGGTTTATTGATGTACCCTGGTACATCTACGCCAATGATCCGTTGTGGGTGCCGCCTTTACGCCTGGAACGGCGCTTCCATTTTTCCCGCTTTAATCCTTTTTTTAAACATGGTGAATGGCAAGCTTGGGTCGCCTATCAAAACGGTCAACCGGTTGGGCGAATCAGTGCACAGATCGATTCGCTGCACCGGGAACGCTATGGCGCAGATAGCGGCCACTTCGGTCTGTTGGAATGTATCGACGATTCAGAAGTTTTTGCAGCGCTGATACTGAATGCCGAAGCTTGGTTGGCTTCCCGGCAAGTACGCCATGTGAGTGGTCCGTTCAATCTCTCTATCAATCAGGAATGCGGAATTCTGGTCGATGGATTTGACACACCACCGGTCATCATGATGCCCCACTCACCGCGTTGGTATGGCCGTTTACTGGAAGAACAGGGTTATCTTCCCGCCAAGGATCTACTGGCTTATAAGGTCCGGGTCGATTTTGAAATACCCCGTGTCATGCAGGTTTTGATCAATCGATTTTCGTCAAGGGTAACATTGCGTACATTAAAACGTAATCATTTTGATGAAGAAATGGAAACCTTGCGGGACATTTTTAACGATGCCTGGTCTGAAAATTGGGGTTTCATTCCCTTCACACGGGAAGAATTTGCCGAGCTGGGTACCAGCCTGCGCATGTTACTGCCGGATGAATTCATCCAGATTGCCGAAGTCGATGGCAAAGCTGCGGCATTTATGGTTGGACTTCCCAATCTCAACGAAGTGTTAATCGAATTAAATGGGAGATTGTTTCCGTTTGGCTGGCTCAAAATAATCAAAAAGATCAGAAATAAAGAGATACGGACAGGCCGCATACCACTGATGGGTGTCCGCAAACAATTTCACAATACACCGCTAGGCCTGGCATTGGCTTGCCTGGTCATTGATGCGCCACGTCAAGCAGGAATTGCCCGCGGCATTGAAGAAGTTGAGATGTCATGGATACTTGAAGATAATGTTGCAATGCGCAGCATTCTCGACAGTATAGGCAGCAAGCAATACAAACGTTATCGCATTTATGGAAAAACATTGTGAACGATGAATCTTGTTCATCACCGCAACGATTCGCCGCGCTGGTTTTAGCTGCCGACCGCACCAACAAAGATCCCATCACGCAGCATACCGGTGCCGCCTGCAAGGCCTTTGCACCTGTGGATGGCATTCCAATGGTTATCCGCGTTCTGGATACGCTGGCGGCTTGCGATCTGGTCACCACAATTATCCTTTGCGGCCCTCCCGAATCTCTGCACATGCATTGCCCGGAATTAAAACAGCGCATTGCCTCCGGGCAAGTGATTTGGATACCGAATATGGATTCCCCCAGTCGTAGCGCTGAAAGTGGCCTGAGCCAAATACCCAGCGATACGCCGGTATTATTAACCACCGCTGATCATGCCTTGCTAACACCCGATATGGTACAAAGTTTTCTGCGTGATTCCTTAGTAACCCAGTGTGATGCCACGGTTGGTTTGGTCAGACAACAAGATATCGCCGCCGCATTTCCCGGTTCCAAACGCACTGTTATCCGCTTACGCGACGGTGGATTTTGCGGCTGCAATCTGTTTACTTTTAACCCGCAAGGACGAGCATTAATCAGATTCTGGCGGCAAGCCGAAGATTTGCGCAAACGCCCCTGGCGATTAATCGCACAAGTACTTGGATTCAAAATGGTATTGGCGTATTTGTTTGGATTTCTCACGTTGCAACAAGGATTGCAAGCCGTATCCGAAAAATCCGGGGTAATAATACAGGGCATCCTGCTTGACGATCCACGAGCCGGTGTCGATGTCGATAAAGTCGGAGATTTAGTGCTAGCCGAATCCATACTCAAGAAAAAGCCATACTCTTTTTCCAGTAACACGCAATCTATTGAGTGATCTGCCACCTGCACTCGTTAATACTACTTGCCATACCATCAATTATGTTAATCACACCGATTTATGAAATTAATTGAACGGTATATCGCACGCGAGATATTACTGCCCTTCACGGTAGTCATTCTTATTCTGGTCGGTTTATTTGCCAGCTTCAGTAGCGCACGGCTTTTGGCAGGAGCTGTCACTGAAACTTTAGGAATCGCCGCCCTGCTGAAACTGGTTTTTTTAAAAACGCTGATTGCACTGGAAGTATTAATCCCCATCGCGCTCTATATTTCGGTCATCATAGGTCTCGGCAGACTTAATAAAGATCAAGAGTTGAATGTCATTCGTTCTGCCGGTGTCAGCGGGACACGCATTGTTCTCACCGTACTGACAGTGGCGATACCGGTTGGTATTGTCAGCGGCATGCTCTCATCCTATGTTCGTCCTTGGGCCTATGCGGAAAGTTACATTCTGGACGCACAGGCAGAAGCCGAATTAAATACAAACCGGTTTCAAGCCGGGCGTTTTCATGGTAGTGAACGAACCGGCAGAATCGTCTATGTACGCAACAAGAATGACGCCGACAAGCAAATGCAGTATATTTTTCACTATATCAAGAAGCCGGACGGCAGCGAAATTGTCATTGCCAAGCAAGCTCGCCAGATTCAACCGTCAGAACCGGAACAAAGACCGCACATCCAGTTATCCGAAGGTATGATTTATCAATTAACCAGTACGGCCAGCATTGATGATGTCATCCAGTTCAAAAACATGACTTATTTTATTGATAGTGACTATGCTCTGAATTACCGGCGCAAGGCAGCCGCAACAAGAACACTGTGGGAATCCGATCAACCACGTGATATTGCCGAATTGCAATGGCGAATTTCCCGTCCGCTCGCTACGATTGTGTTGGCTTTAATTGCAGTAACATTCATTCGTAGCACGCCGCGCCACGATAAAACCGATCGAACGTATCTTATTGCCGCACTCGTCTTCGCCGCCTATTATAACTTTACTGGACTGGCCAAAACCTGGGTTGAGCAAGGTGTCGTTGGCAGCATACCGGGGGTTTGGTGGCTCTATCTACTCATGCTAGCAGCATTGGGTATCCATGCACTGATATCAAGACAAAGACCATTTTCACGCCCACGATGATGATTTATCGCTATATCGCTTACCAAGTGCTGATCGGCTTCATGATTGCCGCTTCGATTCTGCTTCCATTATTCAGCTTCTTTGATTTATTAGATCAACTGGATAATGTAGGCAGAGGCACTTATCGCATCCAAGATGCTTTTCTCTACACAGCGATGCTCTTGCCACGCAGATTTATTCAGATCGCACCTTTTGTTGCTTTATTAGGCACAGTCGTTGCACTTGGAAAACTGGCCGTGGATTCGGAATTAATTGCTATGCGCGTTGCCGGACTGTCACCGCTTCGTATCAGTCTTGCACCATTAAGCGTCGGTATTGCACTACTGCTGAGCGTCGCGATTTTAGAGCAATTTGTAGCACCCCAGCTGCAACAAAAAGCGATTACCTATCGGGCGATCGCGCTGGAGCAAAGTGCTGAATTAGGTAAAAACCTGGGTATCTGGACGCGCAACGAGCAGAATATCCTGCGCATCGGTCATATGTTGCATGCCAAAAGAGTAGCGGATATTGAAATCCTGCAACTGGATCAAGAAGGTTTCTTACTCGCACATACCTTGTCGCAATATGCGGATATTATCGATGATGATATTTGGGAATTAAGTAATGTCGTTGTCAGAACATTTAAAGATGATCAAATTTTAGCAACCCGCCTCAATACATTAAACTGGTCCTCTTTTCTGAATCCGGAAGATATTCTAACGCTCACCAAACCACCCGAAAGCCTGTCACCACTTGAATTGGTGCGACATGTAGAATTTCTACGCAGCACGGGGCAGGATGCGGATTCCTATGCATTGGCGTTATGGCGGAAAGTTGGCAGTGCACTGATGACAGTAGCCATGCTGCTATTATCCATTCCATTTGTATTTGGATCGATCCGTACCGGTTTGAGCAACAAACTGGTATTTGCTGCGCTGATCGGCATTGCTGTTTACTTGTTGGACCAAATTATTGCCAATGCCGGCCTGATATTGCGCCTAAACCCTGCATTCATCGCACTTGTCCCTGGATTACTTATGATTATTCTGGCCAATATATGGTTACACAAAACCTCTTAATCCAAACTCTCTATTAAAAAGCAGCGCATGAAAATACGATCTTCCAGTTGAACAAATACGAGGAACAAATGGGACAATTTGCAGTAATAGGGCTTGGCCGGTTTGGTTCGGCAGCATCACTGGAATTGATACGCCTTGGTCATTCAGTAATAGGCGTAGATGTTAATGCAAAAATTGTAAACCAAATGGCGGATCAACTCACCCTTGCCGCAATCGCCGATGCAACCGATGAACATGCGCTTAAGGATTTGAATACACGACCTGTAATGCTGCTTTGGTAGCGATTGGTGACAACCTGGAAGCCAGCATATTGTGTGTATTGCTGCTCAAAAACATGGACATCAAAGAAATCTGGGTCAAGGCTACTTCAAAACCGCATCACACCATCCTTTCCAGGATTGGCGTTGCGCGGATCATCCATCCTGAAGAAGAAATGGGTATAAAGGTGGCACAATCACTCAACTATCCGATGGTCAATCAGTACATGACGATTGGTCATAATCTATATGTGGTTGAAATTAAAATAACTGAGAAATGCCAGGGTATCTCGATTGAAGCATTATTGAAAGAAGCTCAGGACACCATAGATCCTTTATTGGTGCGGCGAAAAAGAACCATTCTCAAGCCTGTCGAGCTAAGCTTTGTTTTGGAAACGGGTGATTCTTTAATACTCGCGGGTTCATTAAACGCGCTTAAAACAATTGCACCCAGGTTACTGTAATTATGAAATTATGGGATCCCCATGTTTTACCCTACAAAGTGGTCACGGCAAAAAAGAATACACTGAATATCAATCCACCAACGGTATTATTTCTGGGGTTTATTTTACTCATTACACTGGGTTCTTTGCTATTAAAGCTGCCGTTTGCTACGCATGCGGAAACCAGTTGGTTGCAATCTATATTTACTGCAACGTCAGCGGTAACGGTCACGGGACTGGCTGTTCTCGATACCGGTACTCATTTTACACTGTTTGGTCAGATCGTCATCGCACTACTGATCCAGACAGGAGGACTGAGCTTTATGACGTTTGCGATTGTCGCGGTATTAAGTTTGGGTGCAAGATTAGGAATCGGCCAGCAGATGATTGCGCAAGAAGCCTTTAATCAAACCAGTTTAGAAAAAGTCACTCATACAGCAAAGTACGTACTGATATATTCTTTGTTCATTGAATTGATTGGATTTATATTACTGACGATCACCTGGCTAAATGAGCTAGGTTTCGGTAAAGCTGCCTATCATGCATTTTTCTATACGATTTCCGCATTTAACAATGCCGGATTTGCTTTAAATAGTAGTAGTCTTGTACCCTACTTTAACAATTTGCCAGTCAATTTAATCATCACGGCACTTTTTATTATTGGCGGTATTGGCTTTTTAGTATTGATTGATATCAGCACACACAAAAGATGGCACAAGTTAAGCGTTAATACCAAAATTGTATTACTGAGTACGCTTATTATTAATTTTTGCGCATTTGTACTGATATGGATTCTTGAAGCCCACAATCCGGCAACATTAGGTCAGTTATCTGTTGCTGATCAAGCGATAACTGCTTGGTTTCAGGCAGTAACGCCACGGACGGCGGGTTTTAACACCTTAGCCATCGAAGAACTTACGGATGCCACAACCGTTTTGATGATTTTGCTGATGTATATCGGCGGAGGCTCGTTAAGTACAGCCAGTGGTATCAAAATTGGTACTTTTGTAATTTTAATCATGGCAACTTATGCCTTTCTACGTCGAAGAGATGATGTGGTGGTACTGAAACGTACCATACCGCAATCTCAGGTAATGAAAGCATTGGCACTCACCATTGTATCTATTATCATGATATTTATAGGAATATTTGTTTTATCCATCATTGAAAAGGCACCACTGATTAATATCGTTTTCGAAGTGGTATCTGCGCTCAGTACGGTTGGTTTATCCAGAGGATTAACGAGCCAATTGAGTATGGGAGGGGAAATTGTCATTATATTTTTGATGGTAGTCGGTCGTGTCGGACCACTCACTTTCGCTTATTTTCTAGCTACTCCCAAGAAAAAATATATTAAATACGCCAATGCTGAAATACAAGTAGGTTAATTTTCTTGACTCCGCGTGATTTATAATCTACTTATGACTAAGCAGCATGCAGCTGAAAGATATCTATAGGCATAAACCTAATAACTATTACACTACAACACATGTCGACTTCAACCTATATTTATATCTTCGGTGAAAGTGAAACCAAAATTTGGGGATTAACGGGCCGAGAGCGTTTGCAACGCATGTTACAAACACACGAGCACATCAAGCTGGTTGATGATGCTGAAAAAATTCCTGCAAGCGCGACCGCTTTATTTTTGAATTCTAATTTTCTATTTGACGCCCGGGTGTTGACCGCACTGCTCGGGCTGAACAAGAAAATCGCCTTATACAACGACGAAGGCTGCCCTGCGGCGATACGTACCGATGGTAGTCAAGCACCGCAAATACTCAGGAATCTTAACAATAATAAAAGCCAGAATTATAAGTTCGTGTTGCTGATCATTCCGCGCATTGGTCTACAGGATCTGAAAATAGATTTTCAACAAAATCTGAAAAAGAAAGACCCGCCTTACATTTTGCCTGTCAGCGAAGCCAATCGTCCGTTACTGGAAAAGGAGCTGTTTTCCGGATCGTATAAAGGCGTGACCGATCTGGTCACTAAATGGCTGTGGCCGCTGCCGGCATTCTGGGTGACGCATTATTGCGTGCGTCAGGGCTGGCAACCGAATCATGTCACCTATCTCAGCATCGTGCTCGCCATTCTGACCGGATTAGCATTCTGGGGCGGATTTTTTGGCATTGGATTGCTCATGGGATGGTTCATGACCTTTCTCGACACCGTGGACGGAAAGCTGGCGCGTGTCACCGTAACTTCCAGCCGCCTGGGGGATGTACTGGATCATGGCTTGGATATTATTCATCCACCACTGTGGTATCTGGCGTGGGGAGCCGGTTTGGCAAGTACGCTTACACCTATTAGCGGTTTGGAAATCATGATGTGGCTCATGTTTTTAGGGTATGTGGGCGGGCGCTTATGCGAAGGCGCATTCCAGTATTGGCTGGCATCTTTCGATATGTTCATCTGGCAAAAATTGGACTCATTTAACCGGCTGATTACTGCCCGGCGCAATCCGAATCTGATTCTACTCACGTACGGGTGGTTAACTAATCAACCGGATGTCGGATTGCTGTTAGTCGTCGTCTGGCATGTGATCTCAACGGCGATACTGATATGGCGCTTGATGATCGGCTGGCAAACCAAGCAGAAAGAGGGAACACTGAAATCCTGGTTGCAGGATATCGATCCAGCGCGTGACCGGGAAATATGGGCGGTCAAAATATTTACACGCGCGCCGATCACTCTGAGAAAACCCTATCCCGTATCATCCCATTAAGTCGCACTTAGCATCGCCCAATGACATCACAAGCACGGATTGATCGCTTAAAAACCGGAGCAGCCAAAATCGGCTGCCTGATCAATCCAATGGGCGGTCAGACGCGTAAACGTCAACCGGCTATCCGGCAAGCATTGACTGAAATACCCGGCATCATGGTTTGCGAAGCCACAGATGCGATCACATTCAAAAGCGCCATTGACCAGTTGCTCCGGGCAAACATCGATTTACTGGTGATTGTCGCCGGCGACGGCACGACGCATGCGATTCTCGGCCATCTGTTTAAATTATTAGCACCCGAAAAATGGCCGGTGCTGATGGTCATACCAGGCGGCACCACCAATATGACGCCACTGGATCTGGGCATACACGGCAAACCGGAACAAGCATTACACCGCTTGCGGGATTATCTGTTAAAGCCATCAGCGCCTAAGCTGGTGCAGCGGCCGGTGCTACGAATCGAGCAAATTGGAATAACTCCGATTTACGGCATGTTCTTCGCAGTTGGGCTGGTGGCGCGCGGCGTGAAATTTTCGCGCAGCCCGGTCAAACAACTGGGAATCACCGGCAGCATTTTTACGTTTCTGATCATGCTGCGATCACTCATTGGCATCATTATCGATATGCTACTTGGCCGCCAGCAAAGCGAGTGGGCGCCTGTCAATATGACAATGACGGAAGCAAATGGACGAATCCATCACGGCACTTATCTGTTTGCACTGGTCAGCGCATTGGATTCTTTGTTACTCAGCATCCGCCCGTATTGGGGCAAAGAACCGGCACCGCTTCATGTCACTTGGGTCAATCAACAACCTAAGCGTCTGTGGCGTTCGGTATGGCCATTACTGTCAGGCGGCGGCCAAGTGTTACAAGAAACCGACGGCTACTATAGCCATAATACCCATTCTTTGACCTTGCAAATGGATGATGAATATATTGTGGACGGTGAATTGTATCGATCTCTTCACTCCCATGAACCGTTGCGAATTTCCGCGACGGATCCCGTAACATTTTTTGTACCAGAGGACACTACGACTTCCATGACCAGATCCAAAGCCACATCCGCTGCGCAACTACCTGTTCGATTGATTAACGAAGTGGCGTGGGAAAGCAAAAAAGCGGTATCGCCAGATCTCGTCCCTTTGGTGGATGCACTCATCATGCGCTTCGGCGCATCACTGGATGCGGTGATTCTGTATGGCTCCTGCCTGCATTCCGCCATCAGCCTGGATGAAGGCATCGTTGATTTGTATGTCATCGTCGATAGTTACCACAAGGCTTATCCTGAGCGTTATTTGGCCAATTTAAACGCCTGGCTGGCACCCAATGTTTTTTATCTGGAAATACCGCATCAAGGAAGTACGTTACGCGCCAAATACGCCGTCATTTCTACCAGTGATTTTGCACGTGGCGCGCAATTCTGGTTTCACCCGTATATCTGGGCGCGCTTTGCGCAACCCTCGCGGTTGCTCTACTGCCGTGACGATTCCGTTCGGGAGCGCATTTATGCGGCACTCGCTCATTCCGTCGTCACCTTTCTAAAATCCGGCGTACCGGCACTTGAGGCAGGCATACTTGATGTCGAAGAAATCTGGACCCGTTGCCTGACGCTCACCTACGCTGCCGAATTACGCGCAGAGCGAGAAACACGTGCACGCCACCTGGCACAGACCAATCTGAATGCACTGATCCGCCTGACGGAAGTAGCAGCGCCCATGCTGACAGGAGTATTGGAAAAACAAGAAAATGGAAAATATCGCTGTCTGACCACTCCGGAGACACAGCGGCAAGCGCTCTGGCTCTGGCGGCTGCGCCGTTGGCAAGGACGCATTCTGTCGATCCTGCGATTATCCAAAGCCACGCTTACTTTCAATAATAGCGTCGAGTACGCTGCCTGGAAAATAGAACGGCACACGGGTGTCAGCGTGGAAATTACCCCGATGCTGCGCCGTCACCCCATCCTGTGGGGTTTAAAAGTAGCCTGGCGGTTGATGCGACGGGGTGTATTGCGCTAAATCCAATGGCTTCATAAGAGATAACAAAGATCAACAACCTACAAACTTTTTAATGGAGACAAACATGAACTATCTGTATCGGTTACTCATTCTTTCCGTATTTTTTATGCTAATGGGTTGTTCCACGATGTATCTCGAGGCTCTAGAGAAAGTTGGCATTCCGAAGCGCGATGTGATGGTATCCCGGGTTGAAAAAGCGCGCGACACACAAGAAGAAACCAAAGAACAATTCAAATCGGCATTGGAACAATTTACTGCCGCCACCAATTTTGATGGCGGTGATCTGGAAGCCACTTATAAAAGGCTGAATGACGCTTATGAAGCCAGTGTCGCTAAAGCCGAAGAAGTCAGAAGCCGCATCACCGATATTGAAAGCGTCTCTGAAGCTTTATTTACTGAATGGAAACAGGAAATCACGCAATACAGCAGCGCCGCGATGAAGCAAAACAGCCAGAAGAAACTCAACACCACGCAAACGCATTATCGCCAGTTAATCAAGTCGATGAAACAGGCAGAAGCCAAGATTGAACCGATCCTCACCGTGTTTAACGATCAGGTCATGTTCCTCAAACACAACCTCAATGCACGCGCCATTGCTTCACTCAAAGGAGAATTGAGCACAATTAAGTCAGATGTATCCGCACTGGTTGTTTCCATGGAGCAATCGATTAATGAAGCGAATGCGTTTATCAGCACGATGGAAAAATAAACACTCTCAAAAAACCTCGGAATAACTGTCATTTCGAGCGAAGCGAGAAATCTATGGCTTTGATCGCCAAATATTCCTCACAGCATTCGGAATGACAAACGGGTTTATTCAATAGCTCCTTACGATAGAGGCACGTCTGTGGCACTCAAACCCACCATCTACAAATTTAAAATTGCACTGACCGACCTCAATCGTAATTATTACGATACGCTCAACTTGACCATTGCTCAGCATCCCTCCGAGACGCTCGAGCGCATGATGGTGCGCATGCTGGCGTTTTGTATCAATGCACAAGAATTTCTAGTGCTCAGCAAAGGATTGAGTACCGTAGAAGAACCTGACCTATGGGCACATACCCCGGATGGCCGGATTGCGTTATGGATCGATGTCGGAGAACCCGCCCCGGAGCGAATCAAGAAAGCCACCCGGATCGCTCAAACCGTCAAAGTATATAGCTTTAACTCCAAATCGAATGTCTGGTGGATGCAAGAAAAAGCAAAATTCAACGAACTGACCGCAGCCATTTTCCAGTTTCAATGGCCAAACATTCAGGCACTGGCAAAACTAGTACAACGCACGATGGATATCTCTGTCACGATTACTGAGGAATCGGCTTATGTGGCGGCGGAATCTGGGGAATGTGAGGTGGGTTGGGTGGCGTTAAAAGTAACTTGATCCACTTTTACCCATGCAGATATTAACTCTGAGCTCGATTCGATTTCTTGAAATTTATTTTTCTACAGCTTTAATATGAATTCAGCGAACAACAAAAAGAAAGTCATGGGTCTATTCAATTTTTCCCTCCCATTGACCAGTGCTTGAATCACGCTTCATGATTGCACTGGTTGGATAATCCCGACCAACCGTACGAAAGATTGACAACACTTGCTGAATCTCGATGAAATAAAGCTTTTCATGACGTGTACGGTCTGAGCATATGTAGAACCCAAGCAATTGAGATTGTTCTCCTTCGACGGGAACAAAGATGTAACTATGAATGAATTGGTTACATAGGAACTGAACATCTCGCGTTTCTTTATTAATCTTGTTGAGATTAAACAACTCGTCAATCCGGTGAGCATTGAAGTAGTCAACTCTCCCAACACAAGAAAACCACTTCAACTCGAAAATCATCGTTTTGGTTTTATCTGAAACCTTGAAGGTATCGAGAAGCTTTCGAACCGCATAGAACCCAAAGAAAAGTTCCTTTTCAACTCTCACCAGAGAGCACTCTGCCGATCCTTCGGTAATCCGCAACTTCTCGAGCCAAGTAGCAGCACGAAGCAGAGGTATTTTCCAGTACTCAGACTCGTGAATCACCCTCTGATTCCTTAATAAAATAGGGCAAACCGGAAATTAAAAACTGAATCCAATTATACGTTTGAACTCGTTCAATCAATACAAATCGTCTCTGCAATATGCCGGAAAATTGAGTTGGCCGAAAAACCAAACCAATCCCGGGATTCATCATGATGCGCGCCAATTACCATGCCTGTAGCTTCTTTATCCGGATACAACAGCATCGTGATTGAGCGGGCTTTGTGATAGGCGCAGTCAAATTCATATAATGTTTTAACCGCACGATGCCCGCCTTTTTGCTTTTCCTCGTAGCTGGACAACACCCAGATTTTTCGGAACTGGCCGTTCTTTTGCAGGGTCTCCGGGTCAAAGTAATGCGCTTCGCCGGGTTTGGCTGCAGCATCCGCTTTAATCCACTTGGCTTGCACAATTGTAACAACCATCAGCAGAAACAGTACCATTAAACATTTTTTCATAATTAATCGCTATAATTGGCTTGTCCAGTCTGCTTTTCTTTCCCCGGAATTTCCAAACAATGGGTAATCCGTATAGGCTTCGTGCCTTTCTGCAACAAAGTCACAAAAGTAAATCATTTTGCCATTAAAGTGTTCCAACTGCTGGTGTTTTCAACTATTCTTAGCATCCATCCGGCCTAGTGATGTTAGGTTCTGTATCGCAATTTCTCGACGGAATGACACGATGACGTGCTCGTTACAAATGTAATGATAGTTGGAATGAAAATATTTCTTATTAGAAATTTCTTGTATTCAATAAATTTCTAATAAGTACTGGCAATCTAAAGCTTTATGAATAGCCTTAATCTGGAGTTAACTATGGAAGAACTAAATCAAGCCTGGGTCATGTTAAAGCTTGGTGGAATTATTATCATTCCACTGTCTTTACTGGCGGTCATCGCTCTGGCAATTATGCTTGAAAAAGCATTTGTTTATTGGCGTTACGCGCGCCTTTCCAGCGATTTGCTGAACCTTGTCGAAACGTATGGTTTCAAATGGAACGATCTGGAAAAAATCCTTTCCGGATTGGATCAGCGTCATTATTACAAGCGTTTCTTTGAAGTGGTGATTTCCAACCGGCATAAACCGGCATGGTGGACTGAATCGCGCGCTGCCGATGAAGCGCAAATCATTGAAGAATCTTTGTCGCGTCGGCTCTGGGCTTTGGAAACCATCGTCACAGCCGCACCGCTGCTTGGATTGGTGGGAACCGTGGTCGGTATGATGCGCGCTTTCCAGGTGATTGGCAGCGAAGGCATTGTTAACCCCGCGGCGGTCACAGGCGGTGTTGCAGAGGCGCTGATTGCCACCGTAGTGGGCCTGGCGATTGCGCTGGTAGCCTTGTTTGGATTCAATTATTTTTCCCGTTTGCAATCACTGACATTGGATGAAATGGAACGCCTGGGTACGCGGCTGATCGATAACATCCGCCTGGATCAACAGGATAATAACCATGAAGCTCCGTAAATCCCGCGTAATTCATAAAGGTAAGATAGAAATCATCCCGATGATCGACGTGATGTTTTTCTTGCTGGCGACATTCATGCTGGCTTCTTTATCGATGCAGAAACTGGATTCATTGCAGGTTGATTTGCCAGAAGGCCAAGCTGAGAAGCTCAGTGCGGAAAAGCCTGTTACCCTGACGCTAACCAAAGACAGTAAAATTTTTATCAATCAGACGGCTGTTACGCTAGAAACGCTGGCCACAACACTCAAGCCGTTACTCTCAGACTCAAAACAGAAGCTGATTGTGTCCGCGGATAGTGAGGCGCCTCAAGGCATTGTCGTGCAAGCCATGCTCCGCGCCCGGTCTGCCGGTGCCCAGCATTTTCTGATTGCGGTCAAACATAAATAGCATAGAAAAGAATGGTAAGTTCCAGATCGAGAGAAATTCGCCTGTGGTGGCCATTGCCGCTGGCTGCGCTCGTCTGGCTGTTGCTTATCTGGGGCTTGGGATTTTTCTTGTCCATTCCCGAGGTGGAAATTGAAACGCCACCCCCGATTGCTGCGAGCTTTATTGATTTAAACGAAACAGAGGATGCCAAGAACTCGCTGCCTGCTTCTTCGCAATCTACCCCAACGCCAACGCAAGAGAAACCTAAAGCCGTCGAGGAAGTAAAACCGGCACCGAAATTACCGCCGCTTCCGGCTCCGAGTCCCCCATCGCGATCACAGCCCAAGCCAAAAGCGGTCGAAAAGCCCAGTAAGCCCACGCCCACCCAGCCTACCAAAGACAAGGTAATCACTAGAACGCCTCCAAAGCCTGCCCCCGATGCGGCTACGGATTTATCCGATTATATTAATCAAGCCAAAGCGCGCCGCCGCGCGGAAGGTCTTTTTGATAATGATGATATGGCAGCAAACACTGCCACGCCGCAACCCACTGCCGATGAAATCCGTATGGCCAATGTCAGACGCAATCTCCAGAATCCCGGCACCAGTGGCATATTTCAAATTCTTAGAATAGGTCCGCGCACAGCTGAATTTTCATTCCGCGCCTGGACAACGGGTCAAAGCAATCCCCGGCTGCAAACGATCCAAGTCGAAGCCGGACCGGATGGCAATGTTGAACTCGCCATGGTCCGCCGGATGATCCAATTAATTCGTGAACATTACAAAGAAGATTTCAACTGGGAATCGCACCGTCTGCACCGTGTCGTCGTATTATCCGCACGCGAGAAAGATTCAGCGGGGCTGGAAGATTTCCTGATGCGCGAGTTTTTTATTAATCCGGTACGTTAGCAAGATTCTATTCAAGAAATCCGCTAAATACGTCGTTACTTCCTCAAAGCAGAAAACGCTTTCATTATTCTATCCTTCAACTAAATCGAAGTTTATTTGATAAAACTTCCTCTCATTCTTTAGCGAATACTTCTGCTATGGCAAGTAATACCACAATCGAAGTTCCTGTAGACGATCTTCAAGTAGGCATGTATGTCAGTGATCTTGATCGTCCCTGGCTTGAAACGTCCTACTCTATTCAAGGTATCCTCATTCAATCCCAGAACGATATTGACATTTTAAAACGCTATTGCACGCTCGTTTATGTGGATGTAGATAGAAGCGAACCTTTCGTGGCTCAGCGACATACACCTTATGCAAAGATCCCTGTTTCAACGGATATTGCGAATAAACACAAACAACTGCAACCCAATGAAACTGAATCCCTCGGCGCACTACTCCAGCGTGCAATACCCTATACTGATATCCACGCTGCGGAACAAGAAATACCTGCTGCCACGAAGGCATATAGCGTCGCATTCACTTTATTCAGCGATATCAGTATCAACATCGAACGTAACACCAAATTTGATATTCAAGCAGCGCACGAAGTGGTTGATACTTTATGCGAAAGCATTATCCGTAACCCAGATGCGGCACTTCTGCTTGCACAACTCAAAACTACCGGGAAAGAACTCTACGATAGTGCAATTAAGACTTCAGTTCACTTGCTAGCCTTCGGCCGTCACCTTGGTCTCCCACGCAAAGAATTATCGATACTTGGATTAGGTGGATTATTGATGGATATCGGTAAACAACGACTGCCGAAAGAAATCCAAACTAAAAAGAGTTTTCTTCTCAAACCTAATGAACGCAAGCTAATGAAGCAACATATATCTTATGGAGAAGAAATCATTACCCAGCTAAGTAATACGCCGGAAGAAGTCATTAAAATTGTGCTCCAACATCACGAGCGTGAAAATGGGAATGGGTATCCCCATGGCTTGCACGCCAATCAATTACACCCCTATGGCCGAATGGCAGCAATTGTAGACTGTTACGAAGAACTTATTTGGGGTCAGCCTGGAATGCCAGGCATGAGGCCATTTCATGCAATCAAAGAACTTAGAGATAACGCACAAAACGGACTTAGCTATCTACTGGTAGAACAATTTGCGCATTGCGTCGGCATGTTCCCGGTGGGTAGTCTTGTTGAACTCAACACGGGCGAAATTGCGATTGTACTCACACATAACCGCACGCAAAGACTTCTTCCTCGTATCATGATCATATGTGATGCCAAGAAGAAGCCTTACGATGCTCCCCTGACAGTAGATCTCAGAACTGCAGGACCAAGCCCAAGAGGTATCCAGTATACTATTGCCAACGACCTGCCACAGGGAGCTTATGGGATTGATGCTAAGCAATATTATTTATAAATTACCGAGACTTGCCGCCAAAATTTCTCTATGACTGTGCTTTCTTATCAAGATTTCCTGCACACAGCTTCCAGAAAGCTATGTGATCCGAATAACCTTGGTCGGCATAATGCGCTGCTGCTAGTGAATTTTGAACGGCTAGCCGAGCTTGATGGCGTACTGGGCTTCAATGCAGTCGATGCGATTGTGCGGCAAGTCTCGGGCCAGGTCAAAGATGCATTGAATGCAGAGAGCCTAGTTGGAATAACTGGGCGCTATCAAATTTGCTGCCTACTGGTTGAATTGCTTTCAGATGCACATGCTATTTTGGCTGCACATAAGATTCTGAGAATCTTGATACCTCCTGTTGTTTTAGGTAAGCGAAACATAACCTTGGCACCACGTATCGGGGTAGCCCTGAGTAATAAAAGCGGCCCCGCATTAGATCAACTACTGAGTGATGCAAGCTTGGCAATACATCAAGCGAAGTTGGAACAAGAATCCATCAAGCTTTTTGCCGCGGAAACGAAAGATCCATTTCTTTCCCAAATTGATCTCTGGTCAGATTTGGGTAATGCCATCGAGGCAGGCGAGTTGCATTTGTGCTATCAGCCGCAAATCAATCTCGCTAGTGGAAAAATTGAATCTACGGAAGCCTTACTTCGTTGGCATCACCCAGATCATGGTCCAATCCGAACTGACAAGTTAATACAGGTTGCGGAAGGGACAGCGCTCATGCCTAAGCTCACACTGTGGGTATTTCATACGGCATTAAGAGAATGTTCCGAATACCGTAGGTCCGGATTAAATGCTGGGATTTCGATCAATTTTTCTGCCGATGATTTGCGTGACCCGGAATTGACAGAGCTTGTCGCACAAGGGCTATCACTTTGGGGTGTCTCGCCAGGCAATGTAACGATTGAACTCACCGAGACAGCCATCATGGAAAATAATTCAGGCACTCTGGATACTTTGCACAAGCTAAAGGACATGGGCTTAAAACTCGCGATGGATGATTTTGGAACGGGCTATTCCTCAATGGCACGTATGCTAGATCTTCCTTTGGATGAAGTTAAAATCGACATGATATTTGTCAAACATATGACAACAAAGTCTACGCATGACCGGATCGTCGATTCCATGATTAGCCTTGCGCATCGGCTGAATCTATCGGTAGTTGCTGAAGGTGTAGAGGATATTGCCACTTATGACCGTCTGTGTACTCTTGGCTGTGATGTGATCCAAGGTTACCTTATTGGAAAACCTATGCCACTGCCGGAGCTTATCAAGACCGTCAGCAACCGATCCCTAAGTTTTTTAGAAACCACATCGCAGAAATCAAAATAAAATTCAGCATCCGCACAGTATTACCTGATCAGTCAAGACCGAGAATTTGGCATTCATTCGCATCAGCCGATAATACGGCATACATGACTTTTGGATCAAGCACGAGAAAATTTGAACCGGTTATTCTCTAAAATTAGAACTTTCCCATAACGGCAAACTTATGCTTTCCCTGATCGTGATAAAATCTCTGTTACAGTTCCAGACTAAAAGTTAACCTGGATTTACCCACCTTCCGTTATGAAAAACAATTACCTAGAAAGAATACTGACCGCGCAGGTTTATGATGTGGCGATCGAGAGTCCGCTGGAGCTTGCTGCCAATTTATCCGGGCGCATCCATAATCAGGTGTTACTAAAACGGGAAGATTTGCAGCAGGTCTTTTCTTTCAAGTTGCGTGGTGCGTATAACAAAATGATCAAGTTATCGCCTGCGGTGCGCAGCCGCGGCGTGATTGCGGCCTCTGCCGGAAATCATGCGCAAGGCGTGGCATTGGCTGCCAAGCGGTTGAGCTGTAGCGCTACCATCGTGATGCCGGTGACGACACCGCAAATCAAGGTAAACGCGGTGATGGGGCATGGGGCCACGGTGGCCTTGCATGGCGATTCCTATAACGATGCTTACGAGCACGCAATAAAATTGGCAATAGTAGAGCAAGCCACCTTTGTTCACCCCTACGATGACCCGGACGTAATTGCCGGACAGGGAACGGTTGGCATGGAAATCTTGCGGCAGCATACCGGGAATATTCACGCTATTTTTGTGCCGATTGGCGGCGGCGGATTGATTTCCGGCATAGCGGCTTATGTGAAACGATTGTATCCGAAAATCAAAATCATCGGCGTCGAGCCGGTCGATTCGGATGCGATGTACCGTTCATTGCAAAGCGGCCGCCGGGTCAGATTGGCGCAAGTTGGTTTGTTTGCGGACGGCGTGGCGGTCCGGCATGTGGGCAAGGAAACCTTCCGTTTATGCCGCGAACTGGTCGACGAAGTGATTCTGGTCGATACCGACGCCATTTGCGCGGCAGTCAAGGATGTATTTGAAGATACGCGCACGATATTGGAGCCTTCCGGCGCGCTTTCCGTTGCGGGCATCAAAGCGTACGTCGCGCGTGAAAAGATCTTGCATAAAACGCTGGTTGCGATTGCATCCGGTGCCAATATGAATTTTGACAGGCTGCGGCATATCTCAGAACGCGCGGAAATCGGTGAACGGCGTGAGGCTGTGTTGACCGTGACGATTCCGGAAAAACCCGGCAGTTTCAAGAAATTTTGTAATTTATTGGGTGCCAAAAGCATCACTGAATTTAACTACCGTTATGCCGATCCGAAAGTGGCGCATGTTTTTGTCGGCGTATCGGTGCGCAATCAGGAAGAAACCCAGAAACTGATCAGCGAATTAAAACAAAGCGGTTTGGCCACCGAAGACATGAGCAATAACGAAATGGCCAAGCTGCATATTCGTCATTTGGTCGGCGGACACGCGCATGATGTTAAAAACGAGATTCTTTATCGCTTTGAATTTCCAGACCGTCCCGGTGCGCTAATGAATTTTCTGAATAACCTGAGCCATAACTGGAATATCAGCCTATTTCACTACCGTAATCATGGTGCCGATTATGGCCGCGTGCTGATCGGAATTCAAGTTCCTCCGGAAGAAAGATCTGACTTCAAAGCATTCCTGAATCAATTGGGTTATCACTATTGGGACGAGACCAAGAATCCCGCCTATAAATTATTTCTTGGATAATTAATTCGAAGCATCTCAGCTCCTGAGAAATTGCGCTTGTCATTCCAAACAGATGGAATAATACTAAGAAATCAATAATATAGATTTCTCACCTCGCTCGAATTGACAGCTATTCATAGACTCTATAAAAGACCTTGTTTTACAGGTCTTATCCTGTTTTTGACCCCACACTTCAGCGGTTAAGCTATCACCCGACAACAATCGTGTCTGGTGTCGTCTGTCATCAAAAAACTGAATATCCAGACAAGCCCGTATCAATGCTGGAGAAAATAATGGAAAATAATTTATCTAAATTTGACTTAACAACCAGAATGGTTGCCATAGGAAAGAAACTTCCGGTTATTACCTTACCGGCAAAGAAAAGTATTTCTAAGAGTACTTCCATTTTAAGCACTAGCTGGATAATGGGCGGCATCCTGATGCTTTTTACTGTGCTGCTGTTGATAACACTGGCTATCAGCGTCAATCAAGCCAGGCATCATACGATTCAACCGGAATTGGTTGCGCAATTGGAGATACAGCATTTACGTTTGTCAAACGCCGCACGGCAGGTGCACATGGGCAATGCGAATGCATTTGCCGAGTTACAGGGCAGTCAATATCTGTTAAACCAATATATTGCATTGCTATCTCAGGGTGGGATCTATGATCATAACAAGATCGTTCCAGCCGCAGATCAATCGCTCGCATCAATCCTGAATGCCTATCAGCAACACTGGCAGATTGAGGCTAAAAAGATTGTTCTGATTTTGAACCATAAAGAATCTTCGATTAAGCTAAACAGCAGCATCAAAACAATCCAGATTACGCAGAATCAATTGGCCAGACGCATCGAAGAATTAATCGGACGCATGGCAGAAATCGGCAATCTGTCTCAGGAAATACGCACGATGGAATCCATAAGAATGCATGCGCGTACCGTAGCAAAAAATATTAGCACGATTCTTTCCAGTGAATTCTCGATGACAGAAATCACTGCGCAGCTTGCTCAGGATCACGCACAAATCTCAGCAATGATCCAAATCTTAAGTCAAGGGCAGAATGGACTTGGGGCAGCCTCTAACAAGGATGAGATCATTCAGGATCTTTTGTCTCATGCCTATTCGCTGTTGAGAAGATTTGATGATCACTTGCGGGTGATTCAACAAGAAATACCGGTAGCTTTTACTGTGCAGTTGGCTATGGATGAGGTTGCGAACAACAGTGCGGCCATGTTGGATATGACGCGCGCACTGGAGGGTGAGATCCAAGAGAAGAATAGGCATACTGTATCTTTATTCAATGCGCTGATTTATACATTTGGCGCAGGCGTAGTGCTTGCGCTCATATTTTTTTTCCAGTCAGTACGCCGGAATGCCCATTATCAAGATTTAGCAAGCAGAAATGAAGTTGAGAAGGCGCAAAAAGCAATAGTGACCCTTTTGGATGATATGAAAAGAATCGCCGATGGTGACCTGACCGTTCGCACGGATATCACGAACCATATGACCGGTGCCATCGCCGATGCCATCAATTGCACAATTGAAGAATTGCACACACTGGTGGAGCAGGTCAATCAGGCAAGCGCACTGGTTGTTAAATCGTCTAATCAGGCGCAATATGTTTCGTCGGGGTTATTAACAGCGGCACAACGGCAAACGGCAAAAATTGAACAAACCACCCTGGCAGTGATCGGTATGACGGAATCCATCAGTAAGATATCCGATATGGCAACAGAATCCGCAAAAGTCGCCAAACAATCGTTGTCCACTGCGGAAAAAGGCACATCGGCGGTGCGTGAATCCATTGCCGGAATGAATGAAATCCGCGCATATATTCAGGATACCTCCAAACGCATCAAACGCCTGGGAGAAAGTTCACAGGAAATCGGTGAAATTGTTGCACTGATCACCGATATCACCGATCAGACGAATGTTTTGGCGTTAAATGCAGCGCTGCAGGCAACAGCCGCTGGTGAAGCCGGACATGGTTTTACCGTGATTGCGCAAGAAGTGCAGCGTTTGGCTGAACGCTCAGCAGAAGCCAGCAAGCAAATCTGTGAATTGATTGTTACAATTCAAGGCGACACACAAGATGCTATCGCAGCGATGGAAAGAAGCACACTTGGCGTGGCAAAAGGCGCCAAGCGCTCTGATGCAGCCGGGCGGGCGCTGGAAGAAATAGAAGAAGTTTCAAAGCAACTGGCTCAACTGGTTACCAATATTTTTGATGTCACGAATACCCAAACACGAGCAGCGCATAAGGTAGTTGCCAATATGGAAGAGATTCTTCATATTACCCGGCAGAATACGGAAGGGACATTGAAAACCACGGGGTCAATCAAACAGATTACTGGTTTTGCATCTGAGCTGAAAGCATCGGTATCCAATTTCAAGGTGTAATGGGCACCTCTAAAAATTCAAAGTCCTAACCAGCATGAATCACAAACAAAAAATGGTTACGCAGTGCAAGTACGCTATGCAAGGAAGCTTTTTTGAGAGCAACAAAGTGTTATGACAAAACTTGGATATATAGAGATGCCCTAATGTTGATTAAGATTTCAATTGGGAATAGATGGTATTAAAAATGAGCGCACAACCCAAACTTAATATTGCCTCGATTATCGGAATCAAGGACGGAATCTATCAAGTATTCGCTTTGATTGACCAGAATCTGGATGTTTATAGCAAGCATCCTGGCAATGACAAGCTAATCAGAGATTGCATGAATTATATCCATCAATTGGACGGCTTGCTGGAGATGCTGAATCTGACGAGCATCACCATCGTCACTGAAAAGATGGAGCAATTGGTTGCAGCGCTCATCAGCAAGAAGATTGAACCCAGTCCGCCGATTTTCGATGCGCTGAAACAATCCACCCAGGCATTGCTTTATTACCTGAATGAGCTGATTGACGGTGTGGAAGAAAATCCGCTACGTCTGTTTCCAGCGTATCGTGGGTTGATGCAAGTGTATGGTTTTGAAAATGCGCCCGAGAGCGACTTATTTTTCCCGCGGTTAACGGCTAACCCGGCATTAAAGGCGGAATCAACGCATATTGATGCTTTAACGGCTAAATCCTTAGCCAAACAATTGGGCGCCGAGTATCAGGCCGGACTGCTTACGTGGTTGCGTGATCCATCGAATAAAGACGGTTTGCAGAAAATGGCCGCGGCAGTCAATCAGCTTGAAGAATTTCCGGGAACTATTGAAGGGCGCGCATTCTGGTGGGCAGCCGCGGGTTTTCTCGAGGATTTATTGTATCTGGAAAGCAATCAAATCGATCTTCCGGTGCGCCGCCTGTGCGGGAAGATTGAACAAACCATACGTCATCTTGCCGCTGGAACCCTGGGCAACACTGCACCGTTGATGCGTGAATTGCTGTACCACATTGCCCACAGCGAATCAGCCAGTCAGCGCATCAGCGATATCAAGAACAGTTATACCTGGCCTGGTCTGACGTCAGACCAGGATACGCTGACTTTTGAACAGTCGGAAGCCTTGCGTCCCATTTTGGATAGGCTACGAAATACGCTGATGCAGGCGAATGATATCTGGCGTGAATTTTGTGCGGGGCACCAGGAAAGTCTGGCCTCGTTACTTGAATACATTGATTGGCTCAATCATCAAGCGCAGCAAACCGAATGCGCGCCGTTAGTGAAATTAATCGATGCCATTGATAGCACCGTTACATATTTACATGATCAGCCTCAGGATGCCAGTGAAGAGCTGGCGATGGAAATGGCGACCGCTTTGTTACTGGTTGAAAGTATTATCGATGACTTTAACAAGCTGCCCCCGGATATCTCTCAGCAGATCGATGTGATTGCCGCTCGTCTGCGTGGCATTACTGAGGGTGATGTCAATGTCAGCGAGTTGCCGCATGCTCCGGCGTTTACTGTGTTAGAAAGTACATCACAGGAAAAAGAATTACTGGCGCAGGTTGCACAGGAAATTCTGACCAATCTGGGGCAAATCGAGACCATTCTGGATAAATTCTTTTTTGAACCCGCCAAACGTGCAGAATTGTCCGTGCTGCCTGGTTTATTCAAACAAATCTTCGGCGCGTTGGTCATGCTGGATTTGGAACGTGCGCACACTTTGCTGCATCATTGCCTGAACCTGGTCGAGAAACTGTTAAAGCCGGGCCATGAAATTGTTGAGACAGAACAGATCTTGCTGGTGGATGGATTAAGCAGTCTGGGTTTCTTTATTGAAGCGCTCAGAAGCGGGCAACCCGAGAGTCAGCAGATTGTCGAAGAAGCGATTGAGCTTTTTCAGATTGCAACAATTCCCGCCAGCGCACCGTTACCGCCGCAAACGACTGTGCCAAAACCTGCAGTCGCGGCAAAGCCAGATATAGCAGCCGTTAAAGCGGCAAGCCCCAGCGCCGGTGTCGATCCGGAATTGCTCGCTATTTTCCTGGAAGAAGCGGAGGAAGTTCTGGCAAGTATTGCTACTGAACTGCAGAAGTGCCGGATCAATGCTACCGGTCGTGAGTCTCTAACTGCTTTACAGCGTGGATTTCATACACTCAAAGGCAGTGGCCGCATGGTCAAGCTGGAGAAGATGAGTGAAGTGGCCTGGCGCTTGGAACAAGTGCTGAGTCATTGGCTCACTGAAAAAAGATCGGTTTCCGATCCATTAATAAGCTTAATCACGCGCACGCATCAGGCCTATGGCGAGTGGTGCAGGAATCTGCGTGAACAGGGCGCAACAGAGGTTGATGCCAGTGAATTGTTGCTTTTAGCAAAAGCGCTATTAACCAGTGAAAAAGCAATCGAAACACAGGGGATGGATTCAGCAACAACGGCTAGCAGTCTTGTTGACATAGACGCCTCGTTTGAAGCCGAAGCGGAAGAACCAGCCGTATTCCCGGATTCCTCACCCAGCGAAACAAAAACTAAGCCTGTACAGCCTGTGCCGTTTGCAGCCGAAGCAGTTGATCAGATCAATCTTGAGCTGCTTCCGGTGTTTCTGGAAGAAACGCAAGACATCATTCCGCAAATGGGCGGTAAATTGCGCGCCTGGCGCATGCTGCCGCAAGACGAAGATATTCATCATGCACTACTGCGATTGTTGCATACCTTGAAAGGCAGTGCCCGCATGACGGGAGCGTTGCAGCTTGGTGAATTGATCCATGCAATGGAAAGTCATGTGGAAGCAGCTTTTCATGAACGCAACATTTCCGACCCCGCGCTGGACCAGCTCGAAAGTGAATTTGATGCTATCAGCGTTAAAATTGAACAGCTTCAACGCATTGAGGTACTGCCACTTCCAGTCAATCAGGGCGCTACGGAGAGGATTGAGTCAGTCGATGTGGTGCCCGAGAAATCCGAGCTGCTTCAGGCAAAAACCATTTTGCGTATTAACTCCGAGTTGATTGATCGCCTGATTAATGATTCCGGCGAAGCCAGCATGCTGCGTTTCAAAATTGAAGCGCAGCTCAACAATTTTAAACAATCACTGCAGGATCTGACTGAAAGCACGCACCGCTTGCACGACCAGTTGCGCGAAGTGGAGATTCAGGCGGAAACACAAATGCAATCGCATCTTGCGCAGCGGCATGAAAGCGAGCCTGCGTTTGATCCGCTCGAATTTGATCGATTCTCCCGCTTCCAGGAACTGACGCGGCTGATGGCCGAAAGTGTCGATGATATTATCACCGTGCAAAAAAGCTTACGGGCAACACAAACGGTCGCGGAAGAAGCCGTCACGCAGCAATCCGTAATTAACCGCCAGCTCCAGCAATCTTTGCTGCAAATTCGCACGATACCTTTTGGTAATTATGCTGAACGTTATTATCGTATCGCGCGGCAAGTAGCTGACCATGTGAATAAAAAAGCCAATCTTGAAATACAAGGTGCAGAAATTGAAATTGATCGCAGTGTATTAGAGAAAATTAATCCCCCTCTCGAACATTTGCTGCGTAATGCGATAGCTCACGGCATCGAAGAGCCAGTGCTAAGACAGCAAGCAGGAAAGCCTGAAATAGGGAAAGTCGCTATCCACCTGCGTCAGGAAGGCAACGAAGTGATCATCACGCTGAGTGACGATGGTCGTGGTCTGAATTTGCCGCGCATCCGTGAGGAAGCGCAACGGCTTGGCTTGATCCAGGAAAATGAGATCTTGGATGATGACAAGGCGATGTCACTGATCTTCATCCAAGGCTTATCAACAACTGATTCCATCACCGGAATTTCCGGTCGCGGAATTGGTCTGGATATCGTCAAAAATGAAATTTCGATGCTCGGTGGCCGAATCAGTGTTCAGTCTGTTCCGGATCAGGGAACAACGTTCACAATTTATTTACCGCTTATGTTGTCCGTTGCACAAACATTCATGGTCCGCACCGGTAAACAAATCTATGCGATTCCTGCTTTTATTGTCGAACATAACCGGGAATTCGATCCCGATACGCTGAAAACAATCTATCAGGATCGACAGATCGAGTTTAATGGAAAGAAATACTTGTTCTCCCATTTGTCGCATTTGCTGGGTCAGACAGATCATATTCCGGAAATCACCAAACATAGCCAAGTGTTATTCCTGCACAGCGGGACACAATATCTTGCCGTGCATGTCGATGAGCTAATCGGTAACACCGAAGTAGTGGTCAAGAATATCGGTTCACAGCTTGCGCATGCGCCCGGTGTTGAAGGCGCTACGATTACCGGAGATGGTGAAGTCATTCTGATCCTGAATCCAGTGAAACTGATACAACGCACCGATGTTCAGAAAGCGCTCAATACTCCGCTGCCAGAACTCACGGCAATCACGCAAAAGAGAACCAACGCAGCACCTACGATTATGGTGGTGGATGATTCATTGACGGTGCGCAAGGTAACCTGCCGCTTGTTGGAACGTGAAGGTTGTGAGGTGTTGATTGCCAAGAATGGCAAGGAAGCAATTGAAATTCTTCAGGACAGTATTCCGGATGTCATGCTGATCGATTTGGAAATGCCTAAAATGAATGGTTTTGAATTGATTGAATGGGTACGTGCGAACCCGGAAACGGCACATATCCCGATGATTATTATCTCCTCAAGAACCGCGGAAAAACACCGGAAAATCGCCAAGGATCTGGGGGTGAATATATTTCTTGGTAAGCCTTATAAAGAGGATGAATTGCTCAATCATTTGTCTGAATTGATAAGAAAATAAGCAGTAGAAATAATAGAGAAAAATATTGCACAATTTCATCGTCTCCTAACACGTTAGCGCGTCAAGCTCTGATTATTGAACAACACTATGGCCTCCCGATGGATATTGAATATATGCTGGATTGTCATTCCGAACGCAGTGAGGAATCTTTGAAAATTAACAGTATAGATTTCTCGCTATGCTCGAAATGACAGTTATTCAGAGGCTCTTCAACAGACCGTTGAAACGTATTCGAGGCAGCCGATACAAGGCAAAAACAGGCGGAAAAGCGCAGTTTATGTGTGATAAATGAGCATTTTGAGCCTGTTTTTAACACCGTAGTGGCAACGCAGATAGTTTTTCAACGGCCTGCTAGATCACTACAAACTCTGCATTGGTCATGGCTAATCCACCCGTCAGTGTTGCAATCTGTACTGCAGCGCCCAAACCACTACCATCTGCGTCGTATAGCAATGCACCGGTCGTATTGTTGTAGATAATAAAATCATCAGCATCCAATGCGCTCAAACCGACTTTAAATTGCCCGGCTGCTAAAGTACCTGTGGCTGTTAGTACTGTAAATACAGCATTTTCTAGCTTGATAGTATCATTCGCCACGTTATAGTCAGTAATCGAGTCAACATGACCGGTTGTTGTAAACCTGAATGAATCGTTACCGGCCCCGCCAGTGAGCACATTATTGCCTAGCCCGCCATCGAGCGTATCATTTCCCACTCCGCCATCTAGCTGATTGGCGGCGGTATTGCCAATGATGACGTTGGCCAGATCATTGCCCGTGCCGTTGATGGCGGTTGCGCCAGTCAGCGTGAGATTTTCCACATTGGCCGATATCGTATAAGTTACACTGCTATTGACTTTGTCAGTACCCTCACTCAGATTTTCCGTGATGCCATCACCGGCATTGTCGACCGTATACGTATCATTACCCAATCCACCGACTAGGCCATCTGCACCAGCACCGCCATTGAGTGTGTCATTACCGGCGCCACCATTAAGTACATTGATTGCAGCATTTCCAGTGAGACTGTTCGTCAGATCATTGCCAGTGCCATTGATGGCCAGTGCACCCGTCAGCGTGAGATTCTCCACATTGGCTGATAGCGTATAAGTAACGTTGCTATTGATTTTATCAGTGCCTTCACTCAGATTTTCCGTAATACCATCACCGGCATTGTCGACCGTATAAATATCATCACCCAATCCACCGATTAGGCTATCTGCGCCAGCACCGCCATTGAGCGTATCGTTACCAGCTCCGCCAGTGAGTACATTGATTGCAGTATTTCCAGTGAGACTGTTAGCCAGATTATTGCCAGTGCCATTGATGGCCAATGCGCCTGTCAGCGTGAGATTCTCCACATTGACTGATAGCGTGTAAGTTACGCTGCTGTTGATTTTGTCAGTGCCCTCATTGAGGTACTCGATAACGACATCTCCTGCATGGTTAACCGTGAAAGTATCATTACCCAATCCACCAATCATGGTATCCGCACCGCCAGCACCATTGAGTGAATCGTTACCAGCTCCTCCATCCAAAACGTTATTTTTTCCATTGCCTGACAAACTGTCGTTGTAATCACTGTCCATCAGATTGTCGATGTTAGTCAAAGTATCTAATCCTGCGCCAATGGTGTTTTGCTGCGTGGCGATCGCCAAGGAGACTGTAATAGGTGCAGTGGTATAAGCGTAAGTCACGGTATCGTTGGATACTGTGCCAGCCAGAATATCGTTTACTGCTGTGCCAACCAGCAATTGACCTGCGTTAAATGCGGCAGTTGCTACCGTTAGCCGTGCGCTGACACTGGATCCATGCGAGAGTCAGTCGCCGTTATATTTAACGCATAAGTGCCACGATTGCCCAAATCTGGCGTGCCTGTCAGCAGGCCGGTGGTTTCGCCAATCTGTAGCCAAGCAGGCAGAGGATTGCCATCAGCGAGTGTGGCGCTGAAGCTCAGGAAATCGAGTAGATCAATATCATTAAACGAGGTACTTGCATCGTAACTCAGAAGTGAATTGTACTGAACTGCCTGATTAACCAGGGGAGCTATGAGAGTTGGGGCGTGATTAACGGATGAAGGTTCCACAATGAACATTTGGTATGCAGAGACACTTCCTCCTTGGCCGTCAATTACCTGATAGGTTAGTTCCACCGGTCCATTAAATCCTGGATTTGGAGTGATGGTAAATGTTAACCCATCGGTAGTGTTGACGATTCCATTGTCCGCTGTCAGGGTGCTGCTGTCGATTGCTAGTGTGCCGCCATCTGAATCGCTAAAGCCCTGCAGCAAATCGTTTGCGCTAATGGAGTAATTGGTGTTTTCCAAGCCATTGATTAGATTAGCGGTTGCACTTCCGCTCGGCGCTTGATTGATATGGATACTCAAATCACCAATGGTCGTGGAGTTAATACCATCTTGAACGCTAAGCAAATCCTGCCATTCTGTTTCAATGACACTAAGACCAGTCGCTCCAATAGGCCCGCCGCCAGACATGACATCATCAACAGCATCCGACATACTCTTATTACGATCGAAAATTTCTCTGAGGGGCTGTGGATAGTTATTTTTATTGGTAATTCCAGTAATATCAATACCAAGAATATCTGCGAGATCATTGGCATTAGCTAAATCTAGCGTTTGATTGTTTGCTGCCGCATCGAGAATAGCCAGTGTCAATTTCATACCGCTGTCATCATCAGAAAGTGAAGTTAGAATGGCGACTTGTACCGCAATTTTTTCTACTAAGACTGCTGTTGGCTCTGATGGATTATTCGATAAAATCGGCCAGGTATCGTAAGTTTGTAAATTAATCTGACTGGGAAGCCCTAAGACAGTTTTAATATTAAGCGCGGCTATATTCGGTGATATGCCCAGATCAATGGCATCTTGTACCAATGTCGTCAAAGGATTATTGACACTGGCACCCAATGGGCCAGTCAATTGCATCAGGGTAACGACCAAATCTCCATTGCCTGCTTCCAATATGTTTTTCTGTGCGCTGACCAAAGACTCGAAGTTCGAACCATTGTCGGTATAAGTCGCTTTGACTTGAATATCTTTTCCAACATCAGCGGCCGAGATGGTGTAGGTATTGCTGTTGGTTCCAATGTCGCTCCAACTGTTACCGTAGTTACTAGAGATCTGCCATTGGTAGTTAATTGCCCCGAATATACCATTAGCGTCGCTTACAGTTGCGGTTAGCGTATTTCCTTTTGAACCAACGCCATCGATGAATATCAATCCTGGTGAATTAGTTGGCGCTGGACCTGGGCCGGAAACGGGTGTTAATCCGGTGGTATCTAGAACGAATAGCCCATCACTAAATTTGGCAAATTCAAAATTTACGAGCGTGTCTGTACCATCAGATCCGGTGCCGGTATTGGTGTCCGTCATCGTGAAGTTATCGCTGCCCGGGTTATATGCGACGGCATAACTGGAGCTGGCTCCAGAGTAAACAGCCGTATCACTGATGCCATCGCCGCCATCTAGGTTGTCGTCACCACTATCCCCCTTGATTTCGTCATTGCCGCTTCCACCAAAAACGGTGTCAATACCACTTCCTGCAACCACAATGTCATCTCCGGCACCTGCATAACAAGTATCATCTCCACCTTTCAGATCAAAATATTCATCCTTTGATGATCCTGTTATGTTGTCATCATTTTCTGTGCCCGTGATGGGAGGTGTAATCACAACACCGGAACCTGGAATATTTCCCGCTGAAAAATTGGCTAGAAAAACGCCGCTATCATAAATGTGGTCTCCAGTATCAGCGATACCGATCTTAATATGATTAGTTGAACCGCCAGGAATGATCGGTGCAATGATTTTCAGTAAATGGCTGACACCGTCGTATTCGATGGGCAACACATTACCTGCATTATCCTGAAAGTATCCGGCAGCTAGATTGGCGCTTACTACGCTCAAAGGATGCATCGGATCATGATTGAATAGCGCATAATTTACACCGTTAACCATGACGATTGCTGAGTCGACGAATTGATCGACCCACTCTGGAAACTCATCGGAGCCGAATACCAAATCAAAGCTTACTGAGGTAGCGGTAGGATCTGTGACGGTAAAATCAAATGAAAGCGTAGTGGCATCGTAAGATTGGGTTTGAAAAACTGTATTGACTACGGCATCGATATCATTATCACCGTTATAGAAACCGGTAATGCCACCATTATCTTTACCATCCCACCCCACTGTATTAGAAGTTCCGGGTGCGTATCCAGATGTAAGGAGTAATCCCGCACCGATACCCAGTTGTGTGAGTGAGCCATCGTAAAAATTTACTGCAGTTTGTCCTGAAGGTTTTAAAGCAATAGAGGCGGAATTAATAACGATGCCAGAGTTTGACGCCAATAGAGCATTGGTCAAAGTCGTTTTATCCGAACCTGTATAGGTTATGAAAGGTGCGGGCATACTATTTTCCTTTTTTATAAGGTTAATATTAAAAATTATACTTATTTTATATATGGTATATATTGATATATATCAATATATACCAAGTTATATTTTTAGTTAATAGAGCAACGAGTTATATAATTCGTTCGCTGTCTGATCGTATGTAAATCCTAAATTGATAAAATCCAAGACTATAATGGTAGAGACCATTTATTAGTTGATAGGAGTTTCCCAATGACACAATATATCGCCTGGTTTGATCAATTGACGATGCACGATGTAGGCTTGTTTGGTGGTAAGAATGCCTCGTTGGGAGAGATGATCAGCCATCTTTCACAGGCTGGTGTGAACGTGCCGGCAGGTTTTGCAACCACGACAGAGGCTTATCTGGATTTTTAGTTGTCAATGGCGTGGGCGACCTTTGTTCAGGGAACCATCAGCCCAGATGAATTCTATGTTTACAGGTTCGGACTGAAACCAGGCCTCTGGCCTTCTATCCTGGTGTTACATCCTTGCATTTAATTTAGGACATGCTGCAATTGCTGCTTATAGCTCTGACGCTATGGAGTTGAAGGATAGATTATGCACTTACAGATTCCTTCAATTGATGGTTTGTACTGGATAGTGTTGAGACAAAAGTAGTATTGATCTTTTTAGAATCAGTCGAGTGGGATATTTGACTGTAGAAAGCAATATAGTTCGGATGAGATTGGTAACTGTTGATAACATCTGCGTGTGCCAGTTGGATTCGCCAACAAAGGCGATATTGCCCCGGTTCTGATAATGCCCAGCCCGAGAAAACTTGGCGCACACCCGGAATTGTCATTAAAGCTTTACGTGCCTGTTCAGTCAGCGTATCAAATTGCTGTAGATAGCGGCTCTCAATATTACAAATAATGATTTGTTCTACAGACTGCCAAGGGCGGCACTGAATCAAAACTTCCGCTGCGCGGCCTGCTGATCCCCAGAGATGCATATACAATTTGATTTGTTCTTGGAGGCTTTCTTTAACACCGTGCAATGATTCAATATAGCCCTTTTTGTTACTTTTTTGGCTATTGGAACGAATGACTGCGGCAGCGATATCGGAAAGTTCCGTGTAACAGTTAATTTTAGCAACGCCATTTAAAATCAGCTTATGGTATTGCTCCTCAACTAATCCACTTCCGCCATGCAGCACCAGTGGAATGCCAAGTTCGTCGTTAATGCGTTTCAGACGTTTGAAGTCTAATTTAGTGCTGCGATTGGGCTGGCGGCCATGGATAGTGCCAACGGAAACAGCAAGGAAATCAATTTTGGTACGCTCAGCATACACTTTAGCTTCTTCTGAAGAGGTATAGACGACTTCTCCCAAGTTATTGATGGCATTTTCTCCCTCCACCCCACCTACAAAACCAAGTATTCCTTCAACTGCTGTGCCGCAGGCATGAGCGACTTCTGTAACACGGCTGGTTTGAGTGATATTGACGGGGAATGTTTCTGAAGAAACATCCAGCATGACACTGTTGCAACCAAGATTAATCGCTCGAACGATGGATTCATGTTTCTTTGCATGATCAAAGTGGATAGCAACCGGCACTTTGGCGTGATGCGCAGCTCGTTCGGCAGCCGGCATGATCAGGCTAAAATCTTTTTGATGGAAGAGCGGCTCAGAAAGATTGAGAATGACTGGTGAACGACAAAACTCGGCTGTCGTGATAATAGCTTCCAAGAAGTCCAGGCTTACCAGTCCAAAACCACCGATTGCGTAGTTATTTTGATAAGCATGATTCAACATATCGCGCATATCTACAAGTGGCATTTTTATCCTCTGTAATTTAGGGGTGTAAAAAAATTAGCTCAATGCATGATTTTTTCAAGTGCCTGATCCAAATCATCCAGAGCTGATCCCATGATAAGACCTGCATAGCTATGGTATAGCCACAATTCACAAGAAACGGGTAGGTGTAAACCACGTCGTCCACGAATCTGAAACTCGCGCCATGCCAAAATGGGCTGATCGTCTTTATTACTATCTACGCATAGCCACATGGCCTTGTCTAGAATGACTTCTAATCCGCGATGCTGCTGTAATGTCACTCGCAAAGGATAGCCTAGTCGCAGCAGCGCTAGTCGCCCGCGGTTATAACAAGCCGCTTCGATCGTTTTAGGGAAAATTCGCCAAGGGAGAGTCAGCGTTTCCATCGCTATCGATATATTGTAATTTTTATTTTTTGTTTTTTGTTTTGGATTCACTATCCAAGGTACTTTCAAGAAAAACACGACTCGCTAGAATATCTTCCGCTTCTAATGTAATGAGATCCGTTTTGGATAATGATCTGTTTGTTCCGGAAAATAGTCGATTTGCCTGCCGCAGCCGAGCACGATCAAGCGCGTTACGAACTGAGCGCGCATTGGCAAAATGCTCTGACTTCATACGCAGGCGGATATATTTCCCGAACGCCTTTTCTCCGGCTGCACTGAAGCAGTAATTCTGACTTTCTAACATTAACTTAGCAATCGCGACTAACTCATCTGCACCATAATCCGGAAAGTCGATGTGGTGCGCTATGCGCGAGCGCATGCCGGGATTACTATGGAAGAATTTGTCCATGCGATCTTTGTAGCCCGCCAAAATAACAACCAAGTCATCGCGATTATTTTCCATCGTTTGCAGCAAAATTTCTATTGATTCTGCACCATAGTCACGTTCGTTCTCTGGTTTATAAAGATAATAAGCCTCATCAATGAAAAGAACGCCTCCCATCGCTTTCTTTATCACCTCTTTTGTTTTTGGTGCGGTATGTCCAATATATTGACCGACCAAGTCGTCTCGGGTCACTGAAACCAGGTGCCCCTCACGCACATAACCAAGGCGATGTAAGATTTCTGCCATGCGCAGGGCTACTGTTGTTTTCCCAGTACCGGGATTTCCAGTAAAACACATATGTAAACTGGGTGCTTCTGCAGATAATCCCATTTGTTTGCGAACACGATCGACCAGCAACAATGCAGCCGTCTCGCGAATACGAGTCTTCACAGGAATTAAGCCAATCAACTCACTATCTAGTTTATCCAGTACTTCTTGGATATTAGACTCCCGGAACTCTGCATCCAAATCAATCACGATATCTTTGGGCGAAGTTAAGTTTTTAGATTGCTTAGGCATGTTTGATTACTCATTGAGGTCTCATGGGATAGATACTGTGGCATACATATCAATTATGTACATTTAATCTTTAGTGGCTACTATGGAATACTTAATCGATTAAATTTTTTAATGCCATCACGCTTACACTACTCACTATTTCTCTCCCTCCTTTACGGAGAGAGAGAAATCTTACACTAACTGTTAGTAACGCTCAGCTTCCGGTTTGTCGGTTGCATAAGAGTGAATGGTATAACTAATGCTCCGTCCAGCTCCTTCTTGACGAACCAAACCAAAACCTGGTTCTTTCTTAGGCCGATTGACAATATAAGACATGGTCGGACTTTCCACTCCACGTGTTGAATTAAATGCAGTCACGCGGATATAGTGGTTTGGGAAAGTCTTACGGCAACTATTGATTTCCAGCAAGATTCCTGCCGGATCTTTCAAATCAAACATAGGATTGCCAAACATTTCCCAGTACGTGTTACGTGGATGCGGGTCATCCGTATATTCGATTCCGATTGCCCAGCCATTCTTTAACGCATACTTGAGCTGAGCTGAGATTTGCTTGTCGGTCAATGGGGGCAGGAAAGAAAATTGCCCCTGTGTGAGAACATTACCTGGATTGGTCATCATGATTGTTTCTCCTAAAATGGTTAAACGCTTGCAGTTGTGGAGGGCACAAAGTCAGCGGTATCAGTAGAATCGTAGTTAAAGGTGATATCTTTCCACGTATCCAACGCTTGTTTGAGCGGCGTACACCACTTGGCAGCATCTGCAAGAATTTGCGGACCTTCTTTGACGTAATCCCGGCCTTCATTACGCGCCAAAATCATCGCTTCGAGTGCGACACGGTTTGCTACTGCGCCGGCCTGAATGCCTTGAGGATGGCCGATCGTACCGCCACCGAACTGCAATATCACATCTTCGCCGAGATAATCAATCAACTGATGCATCTGGCCTGCATGAATACCACCTGAAGCGACAGGCATGACTTTATTAAGCGACGCCCAATCTTGATCGAAGAACAGACCGTGTTCTAGATTCTTTTCAGTATTTGTGTCACGCAAGGTATCGTAAAAGCCTCTGATCATCAGCGGATCGCCTTCAAGCTTCCCAACAACCGTACCTGCATGAATATGATCGACACCCGCCATACGCATCCACTTACAAATCACACGGAAATTCATACCGTGATTTTTCTGGCGTGAATAGGTCGAATTTCCCGCACGATGCAGATGCAATATCATGTCGTTCCTACGTGCCCACTTTGCCATCGACTGAATTGCGGTGTAGCCGATCACCAGATCGATCATGATAATGACTGAACCCAGAGATTTTGCAAACTCCGCTCTTTCATACATGTCTTCCATCGTGCCGGCCGTCACATTCAAATAATGACCTTTGACTTCACCGGTTGCCGCAGAAGCTTTATTGACTGCTTCCATGCAATATAGGAAACGATCACGCCAATGCATAAAAGGCTGTGAGTTAATATTCTCATCATCTTTCATGAAATCCAGGCCGCCTTTTAGGCCTTCGTATACAACGCGTCCGTAGTTACGTCCGGAAAGACCCAGTTTTGGCTTGGTCGTTGCACCCAATAACGGACGACCAAATTTATCTAAACGTTCACGTTCTACCACGATACCTGTTGCAGGACCTTGGAAAGTTTTCAGGTAAGCAACGGGAATACGCATGTCTTCCAGACGCAGTGCCTTGACTGCTTTGAAGCCAAAGACGTTACCGATAATGGAAGCGGTTAAGTTGGCGATTGAGCCTTCTTCGAATAAATCGATATCATAGGCGATATATGCAAAGTATTGCGCTTCGTTTTTAGTACCTGGGCCTGTGTTTGGAACCAGCTCAGACTTATATGCTTTAGCACGATAAAGTTCACATGCAGTCAGCCGGTCAGTCCATACCACGGTCCATGTTGCCGTAGAAGATTCGCCTGCGACCGCTGCTGCCGCTTCTTCATGATCCACTCCCGGTTGAGGCGTGATGCGAAACATCGCAACAACGTCTGTATCTTTGGGTACATAACCAGGTTCCCAGTAGCCCATTTTTTTGTATGGAAGGACACCGGCTTTGTAACGTTCTTTACCTTCTTTCATGGTTTCTGAAGCCATAATTTTTCTCCGAGTTATTGAAAAACCCACGCTATAAACTTTAGTTAGGAAATAGACATCGGCGGGTGAAAATATAGTAGTTTTTTTAAACTATAAATAACAATCAAATGTTTCTATTGTTGCGATAGACCTTTATCTATGATAGATTTTTTATTGGCGGGTAAAAAAGGGGAGATTCATGCGTCACAGCACGTTGCGGCAACTTGAAGTTTTTGAAGCGATTGCTCGACTGAAAAGCTTTACTCGCGCAGCTGAAGAGTTATTCTTGACACAGCCGACGGTATCGATGCAAATCAAAAAACTGACGGATGAGATTGGATTACCTTTGTTTGAACAAATCGGTAAAAAAATCTATCTGACCGATGCAGGAAAAGAGTTGTATCAAACTTGTTTAGGTATTTTTGAACATTTTTCCCGTTTTGAAATGATCGCATCGGATATGAAAGGCTTGAAATCAGGAAAATTGCGGCTTGCGGTGGTCACTACCGCGAAATATTTTACGCCACGTTTATTGGGCATGTTTTGCCAGAAATACCCAGGCATAGAAGTTGCACTAATAGTGACGAATCGCGAGCGGGTTCTGGAAAGATTAAGCGGTAATCAAGACGATCTATATATCTTGGGTCAGGTTCCGGATGCTGTTGATGCCGTAGCGGAAGTATTTCTGGACAATCCACTGGTTGTGCTGGCATCCGCCGATCATCCATTATCTTGCGAAAAAAAGATCAGCATCAAGCGTATCTGCGATGAGCCTTTTATCATGCGTGAGCCGGGCTCTGGAACAAGAATAGCGACAGAACGTTTTTTTTTAGCGCATGATCATAAATTGAAAGTCCGCATGGAACTGGGCAGCAACGAAGCGATTAAGCAGGCTATTGTCGGCAGATTGGGTATCGCCGTCTTGTCTCGGCATACCCTGGCACTTGATGCGCCAATGGGGCAGCTTGCGATACTTGATGTTGAAGGATTTCCAATTGAACGGCATTGGTACTTTGCGTATCCATCCGGCAAGCAATTGTCGATTGTAGCGCAGACGTTCTTGGAGTATTTGCGGCAGGCATCCGATTACCTAAGTGATTTATCATGCCGCCATGCAATTTCCGGGCATTGCCCGTTATTAAAAGACGGCCAGCTTTAAGTTTGTTGCGCAACCGCCCACAAAAAGTTACTTGTTAATTATTCGCCGATAGGAGTTACTCAATGACGCAATATATTACCTGGTTTGATCAATTGACGATGCACGATGTAGGCTTGGTTGGCGGGAAGAATGCCTCGCTGGGAGAGATGATCAGCCACCTTTCACAGGCTGGTGTAAACGTGCCGGCAGGTTTTGCGACCACGACAGAGGCTTATCGGGAGTTTCTGGTTGCCAATGGACTGGTTGATCGTATCAATCATGTATTGAATGGATTGGATGTCGACGATATCAATGCATTGACCACCGCCGGTAAAACAATTCGCGGTTGGGTGCTCGATGCCACGCTACCGGATACTATTTTGCAGGCGGTGTCAGAAGCCTACAATAAACTGGTAGCCAGCAGTGATAATGACGCGGTTTCCTTTGCGGTGCGCTCATCAGCAACGGCTGAGGATTTGGCCGATGCTTCATTTGCCGGTCAGCAGGAAACGTTATTGAATGTTCACGGGCTGGAGCAGATTCTTGCAGCGATCAAAGTGGTGTTCGCTTCACTGTATAACGACCGCGCTATTGCTTATCGCGTTCATCAACATTTTCCGCACGATAAGGTGTATCTGTCCGCCGGGATTCAGAAAATGGTGCGAAGCGATCTGGGCGCCAGTGGCGTGATGTTCACGCTGGATACCGAATCGGGTTTCCGCGAAGCGATTTTTATCACCGCTGCATATGGGTTAGGCGAAACCATTGTGCAAGGTACCGTTAATCCGGATGAATTCTATGTGTACAAGCGCGGATTGACTGCCGGGCGTCCGGCAATTCTTTCGAGGCGTTTAGGCACTAAAGCCATTGAAATGATTTATGGCGATAAAAAAATCGCCAACGATGCGCTCACGCTTACGCGTGATGTAGAAATGGATCGCCGCACTCGCTTTTCGTTATCGGATAGCCAGGTGGAAGCATTGGCGCGTCAAGCGCTGATTATTGAACAGCACTATGGCCGCCCAATGGATATTGAATGGGCACTGGATGGACTGGATGGCCAGTTGTACATCGTACAGGCTCGTCCGGAAACTGTGGAAAGCCGTGCTAACCAAGTCATAGAACGATTTAAACTCAGTGACAAGGGAGAAGTACTCGCAGAAGGCCGGGCGATCGGACATAAAATTGGTCAGGGGACAGCCCGCCTGATTAGGGGTATTGAGCAGATGCACGAAGTTCAGTCCGGCGATGTGTTGGTTACCGAAATGACCGACCCGGACTGGGAGCCAATTATGAAGCGGGCTTCTGCGATAGTCACCAATCGCGGCGGCCGCACTTGTCATGCGGCCATTATTGCACGGGAAATGGGGATCCCTGCCGTGGTCGGTTGTGGCGATGCAACAGTACATATCGCGGAGGGTGCGCAAGTCACGGTCTCTTGTGCTGAAGGCGATACCGGTTATGTGTTTGCAGGGCTGCTGCCATTCGAGCATACCACGGCGGATACCGGCCAGTTGCCTGACTTGCCGGTAAAAATCATGATGAATATTGGCAATCCGTCGCATGCCTTCACATTTTCCCGCATCCCCAATCAAGGCGTCGGTTTGGCGCGGCTGGAATTCATCATTAACAACATGATTGGCATCCATCCCAAAGCGCTTTTGGAGTTTGACCAGTTACCCGATGCACTGAAAGCTGAAATTAGCAGCCGAATCGCGGGTTATGAAAATCCCGTTCGCTTTTATGTGGAAAGATTGGTCGAAGGCATTGCCACATTAGCCGCCGCTTTCTATCCGCATCCTGTGATTGTGCGCACATCCGATTTTAAGTCCAATGAGTATGCGAATCTGATTGCAGGCAGCCGCTACGAACCCCAGGAAGAAAACCCGATGATCGGTTTCCGGGGCGCATCGCGCTATCTTGCAGCGGCTTTTCGGGATTGTTTTGAGCTCGAGTGCAGTGCTTTACGCAAAGTGCGCGACGACATGGGACTCACCAATGTTGAAATCATGATCCCATTCTGCCGTACCCTTGAGGAAGCGGAACAAGTGGTCGCATTACTGGCATCGCAAGGGCTGGTGCGCGGTCAGAATGGCTTACGCTTGATCATGATGTGCGAAATTCCTTCCAACGCGCTACTTGCGGAAGAATTTCTGCAGTACTTCGATGGCTTTTCCATTGGCTCCAATGATATGACCCAACTCACGCTCGGTATTGATCGCGATTCCAGTTTGGTTTCCCATGTGTTCGATGAGCGCAATCCAGCCGTCAAGAAATTATTGAAAATGGCCATTGATGCTTGCCACAAGCAAGGGAAATATATTGGTATCTGCGGACAGGGACCTTCGGATTACCCGGATTTCGCTGCTTGGCTTTATGAGCAGAGAATTAGCAGCTTATCGCTCAACCCGGATTCCGTCACGGAAACGTGGCTTAATTTGGCGAAAATGAACGATAAGCCCTCATGACCAAGCAAAAACGCACGGTTTTCTATTTATCCGATCGCACCGGCATCACCGCGGAAACACTGGGGCACAGTTTGTTGACGCAGTTTGACGGTATCGAATGGGAGACGATCAACGTACCTTTTCTCGACGATATCGAGAATGCCCAAATGGTGTTAGCACAGATTAATCACGCTGCCGAGTGCGACGGACATCGGCCTTTGGTGTTCAGTACTTTGTTGAAACCGGAAATTCTGGAAGTCATCAAACATGCGAACTGTCGCATATTCGATTTTTTTGAAACCTTTATCCGTTCCATTGAAGAAGAATTAGACCAGCCATTTGCCCGTATGGCTGGGCGCTCTCATGGCCTACAACATCATTTGTCGTATTTCAAACGGATTGCCGCCATCAATTACGTATTGGCGCATGATGACGGCGTTAATCCCAAGAATTTTGCAGAAGCGGACATTATTCTGATCGGTGTCTCACGTTCCGGTAAAACGCCCACCTGCCTTTATTTGGGGCTGCAATACGGCATCGCCGCGGCGAATTATCCGCTGACGGAAGAAGATATGTCCTCACAACAGTTGCCGAAGGTATTGGAAAATGTTAGAAGCAAATTATTTGGTTTGACGCTGACCCCCGCACAACTGCATTTTATCCGGCAGGAACGCCGCCCGAATAGCCAATACGCTTCTTTAGCGCAATGTCAGCGGGAAATTCAATGGCAGGAATCGCTATTCCATCTATTCAATATTCCCTTTCTGGATACGACACGCATTTCGATTGAAGAAATCAGCGCGACCATACTGAATCGTTGCGGATTGAAGCGGCAGTTGTATGGTTGATTCCGGTTAGATGGACGCCTTTTGGAAGTATTGGGGAATATGAAGCGTTTGTATTCCGATATGATGTGGTAAGAAGGGGCAGAATAACAAGAATAGAAAAGCGTTAAACCTTAAGGTATTTCATTAGAATCGTATTGAACGCACCGAGATCTACTGGCTTGGTAATAAAATCATTCATACCCGATTCGAGGCACGCATTTCTATCATCCTGATACGCATTTGCAGTAACAGCAATGATTGGGACCAGCACGCCATGGGCTCTTAATATTCGAGTAGCCTGCATACCATCCATTTCGGGCATTTGCATGTCCATCAGGATAAGATCAAATTTATTTCTGATTGCTAAGTCAAAGGCTTCTTTGCCATTGGCAGCTTTGGTTACATTTAACTCAAATTTGTATAAAATTTGCTCCAATACTAATTGGTTTACTGGATTGTCTTCCGCCACCAATACATGATAGCGCTGACCAAACGTTTGCAAAGTTGTGATAGTTCGAGAGGCTGGATTTTCCTTTCGATTAACTGGCTTAAGCGGGATGGTTAATCTGAAGGTGGATCCTTTTCCTGCTTCTGACTCAACTTCGATGCATCCTCCCATCATATCAATAATGCTTTTAGAAATGGCCAGACCTAAACCGGTGCCTCCAAACTTTCTGGTAATTGAACCATCGGCTTGATAAAACGGTTTAAAGAGATTTTTGACTACTTCCTCATTCATTCCGATACCGTTGTCTTTAACGACAACAAATAGCACTTGATCTTGATATTGGGCGTAAATGTCAACGATTCCATTTTCCGAGAATTTGATCGCATTGGAGATAATGTTACTAATTACCTGCTTTAACCGGATCTCATCGCCTTCTACGTATTGCTCTTCGTCAATTTGACGGAAATTACAGTGAAGCGTGACGCATTTTTCCTTTGCAGAGCTTAGCAAAATTGCATAGCAATCCTTAAAGACTCTTCTCAGGGAGATTTGCATTTTTTCAATTTGAAATTTACCGGCCTGAATCTTTGAGAAATCGAGCAACTCGTTGACGATATTTAATAGATGTTTTCCAGATAAATGAATATCATGCGCATAATCTTTGATTTTTTCTGGACTGGACTCCATCTCCGCCTCAATTAGCTTTGATAGTCCCATCACGGCATTCAGTGGCGTGCGAAGCTCATGGCTGACATTGGCTAAAAACTCATCTTTCATTTTTTGAGCCTGCTGCCACTCCTTTAAGTGAGTGATATCCTCAAAAACACCCACATAACCGATCAAGTGATCACGAGCATCTCTCAGCGCGCTAATCGATAGAAATGAGGTAAAGGTTGATTTATCCTTGCGAATATAAGTCCATTCCCTGGTTTCAACTTCTCTTTTTTCTCGGGATTTTTGACAAAAACATCAAAACCAGGCTCTACGCCCAATTCTATGGCTCGGGCTATGACTTCATCATGCGCATGGATAATTGCTGGCGTCGCCTTTCCGATAATCTCTTCTGCTTGGTAGCCCAACATTTTCTCGGCGGCGGGATTAAAGATAAGAATAATCCCATTTAAATCTGTTTCGATAACACCGTAGCGCGTTGTTTCAATAATGGCTTCAATTGCCCGGGTACGAATGGAGTCTCGATGACTGCTGCGGCTGTGCAGATACGCAATGTATCCGATACAGGCGAGAGAGAATGCGGCTAAAATAACTGTCATAAGTAACAGCAATGGGTGGAAGCCGGGTTGCTAATAAGCATAAAATTTTCAATAAGAATTATGGTAAATCAGTGGCTCGATTTATCCTAATGAGTGAATCGCCGATCAAGAAGATCTTTATTTTTTAAATTTTAAAGTAATCTTTGGCAATCAACAGCATAGATCTCTCGCTATGCTCGAAATAACAATTATTCAGAGGCCTCTATCGATACGCAGATTTCATTCTTCCAGCCGCATGATGCAGTGAGTGTTTAGCCAAATTTTGTGTGTAAAGCTGAAGCGCTTGTATTACTTTTGCACCGGATCTTCCGCCGTAATCATCACATTCTTTTTAACAATCGCCTGAGCGCGGTCAATTTTTACCGTATCTTTTTTTAGATTTTCTACCGCTTTTTCGTTTACTTGAGTTGTAAATTTAATACTGATGCTATGCTCGCCAACCGGCACATTGCCCAGCAAATAAAATCCCTTTTCATCCGTGAACGAGTGAATTTGCGGTGATTCAGATAAAAATACTTCGATTTTCTCAAGGGATTGCTGGTTGTCTTTTTCACTAAACGCCACGACCCCTGCAACCGCGCCGTACTGTGGTGCAACATTGTTTACTGGAGTGATTTTAGTTGCAACTGATCGCACCATGAGTAGGATCGCCTCTGATGCGAATCCGGCTGTAAATGCCAAAGCGACTGAATTGGTCACATTACTTGGCTCAATTAGATAATAAGCAAGAACCGCAAGAAAAGGTGCCGAGATAAATTGCACCATTTGAAATATCAAGTGCTCACGAAACTCATACTGTGTTAATTTGGGTTGCTTCTCTGTGGCTACGTGCTCTGACCCCGCCTGTTTTTGGAGTTCTGGTAATCGCCTAGTCAAGCTAATACTTCCGCCCATTAGCGCAAGAATAATAAAATACAATGGGACAAGTAATCCATCGCTTACTTGACAAGTAACCGCTTTACCATATCCATCATTTTCAATTTTTACACAATTATTTATGTATCCACCTATGTTTAAAACCCATGCACCGGCTAATTTGGTGCCTGGAATTGGTGTTTCTGCAACCGCTTCTTGTTTGGGTTGCGGTTCGACGCAAAGTAAATTCTTGGCTTTGGGATCCAAGGTACAACCAACAAATACAGCAATCGGTCGCTCACGAAGTGTTTTTAGGTATTGTTTTTCATCAGGTATGGTGGTTGGATTCTGTTTGTCAGGCTCGGTTTGATGAGATTGTGTAGTAGAACTGAAAAGAGGATTAATGAATGGATAGAAGGTCAGTAAAAGTGACATCAACATAAAGCTGTATGCAAATATCATCCACTTATTTCGTTGTCGAGATCTTTTGTCTTCTATTTTTCTTCTTTCGTCTAGATTTGATCCTTCAGCTGGTAGGGATTCAATCGGAGCGGTATAGATTTGTATGAAAAGTAAGCACATAAAGATAACGGCTGGGAGTATCGGAATATCACCTTCGCCATTTCCTGCTTTTAAAAAAAATATGTATACAGCACACAGTACGTTAAAAATATGCGCAGCAACCCATACCCAGTTAGCTTTTGCCCATTCTCGAATCGATGTCCAACTATCAGATGAAATCAGACCCTCAGAATTTGTATCTTGATTATTTGTACTCATCGTATTTACCCTTTTTCACTTTTTGATATTAAGAAAAAGAAATTTTAGCGGTTGCTGGACAATTGACTTTCTTGTATTCGCAGTAGATTAACGTTAATGCTGATATATCACAATGGGTAATGGATTCTCAGAGTTATAAGCGTAACCGATTTATTTCTCGTGGATGATTTGCGGAATAAGTTTCCCTATCCACAGAATGTCGTGAACGCTATAATTTTCAACAGATTATTGTGAGATTTATCGTACTCATTTCGAATAGCAATTCATCTATTAAAAAAAGAAAAAATTATGAGCTACACCTACACCCCCATCATAGTTGCTATCAGTTTGTTTCTCGGCATGTTCTTGTTCCAGGAAATTGGCCGCCGCATAGGCATTCGCCAGATAACGAAGAATCCAGAAGAAGCGGGTGCGACAAGTAGTGGAACGATGGAAGCTGCCATTTTTGCGCTATTTGGCTTGCTGATTGCTTTTACCTTTTCCGGCGCAGCATCACGGTTCGACGAACGCCGGCATCTTATTTCCGAGGAGACCAATGCAATCGGTACTGCCTACCTTAGGCTAGACTTAGTTGCGCCTGATGCACAATCGGAATTACAAGAATTATTCCGTCAATATTTGGATTCCCGGCTAGAAGTTTATAAAAAGTTTCCTGACGTGGATGCTGCACAACAAGAGTGGGCCAAAGGCGTGGTACTGCAGAATGCGATTTGGACTCAGGCGGTAACAGCTTGCCGTATGCAGGCTAATCCGTCTACTTGTGTTGTGCTCCTTCCCGCACTGAATGAGATGATTGATATCACCACGACGCGGAAGATGGCTATGATGATGCATCCGCCAACGATCATCTTTGTGTTACTGTTTATATTCGGATTCGGTTGTTCGCTCATAGGCGGCTATGGCATGGCCAGGAGTAAGCCGCATCGATGGATTCATTCTGTCGTATTTGCTGCAATGACAGCCATCACAGTGTATGTCATCCTCGACATAGAATATCCGCGGTTTGGCATCATCCGGGTGGATGCAGCAGATCAAGTATTGATCGAACTGCGCGAGAGCATGCAGTGAGGGGTTTAAAATATCTATTTTAGGAATCTCTGATTAAGTTGATTACACTCATGGTTCGACAAGCTCACCACGAACGTAATCAATATATTACCGTTGATCCTGAGCCTGTCGAAGGACTTAATCAGAGATTCCTTTACTTTCCTCGCATAAACAATTTATCCAAATCAGCCAAGCTGGTTTCAAACCAGGTGGGTCTGCCGTGGTTGCATTGGCCGGCGCGTTCGGTAATTTCCATTTCGCGCAACAAGGCGTTCATTTCTTCGATGGTTAGCTTGCGGTTGGCGCGGATTGCACCGTGGCAGGCCATGGTGGCGAGTATTTCATTGCGTTTGGCGGTTAAAATCTGACTGGCGCCGTATTCACGGATTTCGCGCAAGATATCGTGTGTGAGTTGCGCAATGTCGGCGTGTTGCAGTGTGGCCGGGACTGCGCGGACTGCCAGTGTGGTGGGTGATAGGATCGCGATTTCAAATCCCAATTGATCCAGCGTTGGCTGATTTTCTTCCACGACAGCGACTTCCAGGCCATCGGCGTAAAAAGTGACCGGAATCAGCAGCGGCTGCATCGGTATTTCATGATGATCAAGCGCTTGCTTGAGTTTCTCATACATAATCCGCTCATGTGCGGCGTGCATGTCCACAACCACCAGGCCGCGCGTATTTTGTGCCAGAATATAAACGCCGTGCAGTTGTCCCAGCGCAAAGCCGAGTGGATGGCTATCCTGTTCTTCTTGCACTACGGCGGATTGGTCCGATTTCTCTACGGGTGTGACAGGCGCAGTGTTTGTCGGTGCCGGCTGGTATGAATTAGTCTCCGTGCCAAATAACGTGCGATAAAAGCTTGCCGGTTGCGACACGGCATTGGGCTGTGTAGGGGCTGCTCTGGGGTAAGCAGGGAATGACTGCGTTGCTTGCATTGATTCGCCAGTTTCCATTCCTTTGTTGGGCGAAGCCAGTGCTTTGTTGATTGCATGAAAAATGAATTGATGCAGCGCGCGTGATTCACGGAAACGGACTTCTGTCTTCGTCGGATGCACATTCACATCAACGCTTTCCGGGTCGATGTCCAGAAACAGAACAAAAGCCGGGTGTTTGTCCAAATGCAATACGTCTCGATAGGCTTCGCGTAAGGCGTGCGAAATCAGCTTGTCGCTGACAAAACGGTTATTCACGAAGAAAAATTGTGCATCCCGTGATGAACGTGCATAAGCTGGTAGGGCCACCATGCCGTGCAGATAAATATCTGTAGACCGCTCATCGACAAACGCAGCGGTTTGGCCGAATTCTTCGCCCAATACCGATTGGATTCTTTGCGCTGAACTGGCCGCGCGTAACTGGCGGCGCACTTTGCCATTATGTTGTAATACAAATTCGATACCGGCCTGGGATAGCGCGATACGTTTGAATACCTCGTCGCAGTGCGCAAGCTCGGTGGCTTCCGATTTTAGGAATTTGCGCCGTGCGGGGATATTGAAATATAAATCGTTCACATCCAGAGTTGTTCCGCTTGTCAGCGAAGAAGGCTCTGGCTGCGAGACCGATTTGCCATCGACCTGTATCTGCCAGGCATGGTTTTGCCCGGCTTGGCGGCTGGCTAATGTCAGTCTCGACACGGCGGCGATACTCGCCAATGCTTCGCCGCGAAAACCCAGGCTGGTGATTTTGTGTAAATCTTCCAGTGTACTGATTTTGCTGGTGCTATGGCGCGTCAAGGCCAGCAGCAATTCCTCTTTGGCGATACCTGTTCCGTCATCCATGACGCGAATCTGCTTGACGCCGCCTTGCAGGAGCTGCACGGTAATCTTCTTTGCACCTGCATCGACACTATTTTCCAGAATCTCCTTGAGCGCCGAAGCAGGGCGTTCGACCACTTCACCGGCGGCGATCTGGTTAATCAATAACTCGGGAAGCGGTTTAATCGTGGACATAGAAAACTGTAGTTTTAGAGATTGCTATTATATTATTGGGGTCTGTGCTTCAATTGTACTTGGGTAGGTTATTTAACTCTATTAAATCATTGGAGGTGCCACGATGTTATCAATAGATGGATTGAAAACTCATATTCCGGATACCGTGCTTGATCAAATCCCTGATTGTACCGAGAAGTTCGCTATCAATACGCCACTACGCCTGGCGCACTTTCTTGCGCAATGTGCTCATGAAAGTATGGATTTTAAAGCGCGCGAGGAGAATTTAAACTATTCTGCCGACGGATAAAAAAAGATCTTTCCAAAATATTTTCCTGATAATTTGGCAGATAGTTATGCACGCCAGCCGGAGAAAATTGCATCACGGGTTTATGGCGGTAGAATGGGCAATGGTGACGAAGCCAGCAAAGAAGGCTATAAATACCGGGGAAGAGGTTATATTCAACTGACTGGAAAAGACAATTACAGCAAGTTTGCTCAAACCGTCAGCGATGACATTTTGAATAATCCCGATTTGGTAGCTTCAAAATATCCACTCCTGTCAGCTGCCTGGTTCTGGAATACTCGTTTACTTAATCAATTGGCCGATGAAGGATCAAGCGACGACGTGGTGACAAAAATAACTAAAAAAGTGAACGGTGGTGTCATCGGTTTGGATGACCGTATCAAGCATTTTAAAAATTATTTTCCGCTGCTGGCTTGAAGCGGGCTGCTGTGAGGCTAAGTGCGGTTACCTGCCTAGGCGGTCTGTTCGCGCTGACCGCCTTACCTGTTTGGGCAGCGGAATCGCTTTGTAATACGCAGGAGCAAATTATTTTTTCTTGCTCGCTGGGTAAAAAAATGGTTTCAGTGTGTGCTTCCAATGATTTTTCAGCTAACAGCGGCTATCTGCAGTATCGATTCGGGCAAAAAGATGCGCTCGAACTGGCATTTCCGAATTTGACCGAATCAGCTCCGGCTTCTCAATCCGTTCAAGCGCGAACCCTGATGTTTGCAGGTGGTGGTGGCGGTTATCTGCGCTTTATCAACGGGCAACACCATTACATTGTGTATACCGCGATCGGTAAGGGTTGGGGCGCAAAAGACGGCGTTGCCGTTGAGAAGAACAACCAATTGATTGCCAATCTGGAATGCCAGGATATTCCGGTTTCAAAGTTAAGCGAAACATTTTTCACGCATGCCGGTTTATTGGCTGATCAGAATGAATTCCAGATTCCCGGTCTTGACTGATTGTAGCAGCTCAAGGCCTAGTCGGAGAAGTCGATACTTTGAGAATGGAATTTGAGCTCAGAGACCATGGCTGTTCCACCTTCCTCGGCTTCCGTGCGTATCAGTTGGGCGCCTTTTGCATGAAAGGCAAAAATGCTTCTAATTGCCAGAATTTTTATTGTGCCTTTAAGAAAAATCAGATGCTTTTTTGATCGTTTAACAGCATATTTACCTAAAAATCCGATTTGCTTATGAACTTTAGCAAAAAAGAGCGTTTATTTTTCCTATGCGAAGACACGCTCGAAGGAGACGTAGAAGTTGTTGACGTCGATCAAAGCGATTGAACGCAAGGATTCAACCATTTCTGTTTAGACATGCGCCTGCAATCTGCTGAAGATGGGAGGCTTCATCTGGCAGCCCATAAAAAGCATAGGGATTTAGGAGCTGCCTACCCATGAATAGCTCTTTATCGACCGCGTTGACATTGGCTTCACTACAAACTTCATTCCAGCGATCAGCAATCACCTTGATCTGATACTCGACAATGCTGATCGCATCCTGCAACGACAGCATGAATTGATTGCACGCCTTCAAGCATAACTCGATCCGACTGAATTTATCTTGTCCGTAAATGCTCATCGACTGTGTTGCCTCGTCTCCAACGCGTGACTGGGTCAAATATCATAGGCAGGCGTCAATTCAAGCTGACTGCCATCCCAAAAGGCCGCGTGGTTCCTGGCATGGTCGTCCGTATTGCCAACCAGAATATTGAATGTCATGCGGCTGTAGAGCTCACGCAATGTCTCCTTTGGTTTTATGAAGTGAAGCCTAATTGCTTGCGCCAAGTCTTCATAGCTTGCGTAGTGCGGCGTCATCTCATCAAGCCCCAGAATTGTCAGTGCAGAAACCATGGCACGTCGGGTCCAGCCTTTCTCGGTACGCGTTCTGTCAAAGCGCTCAATCAAGATGACATCCTTGCCTGCCACATTCTTGAGCTCAACATGAGCAACATCCAGTCCGGCCAACTGGGTAAGCCTCATTGCAATGAACTCAGCCTTGACTACGCTGTAAAGATCATTGGTTGAAGAGAACTTTGCTACGTACTTGTGCGCATCACCCTCAATAATGGCCTTTGGACGAGCGCCGCCAATACTGCTGCCATGCTGAATGGCTTGCCTTAACTCAATTGGCAATTCGATGCCTTGCTCGATCATCTCCGCAGATGTCATGAGTTGCTCTAAGGTTGCGTTGCCAGCCACTCTTGGCACACATTTGACGGGAGATATCTGAAAATCCAGTGCGCCGATACGATCAGAGCCGGATTCGAGCATGAAAGTCAGTTCGCTTAGCTCAACTGCGGCAGCGTCCTCCCCTTTTTTGCCGGTTATCTTGTTGATGATCACTCGTCTCCCCCAAGCATCAGGAGCACCATCTCGCAGGCAGCCTGCCAGGTTATCTGCAGGTGCGATGATGCCTTCACGCAAAGGCAGTTCTGGGGTGTAAATGGAAATGGCGTTCTTCCTTTTCAGGTAGCTTTGGCCGTAGTTGAAGTCCAGGCTGACATTTGAGCCATCGATTGATTGCGAAAGCAGTCCTGCAACCACTGGCTCCACCTCGCCAGGCAGCCAAATCCAGACATAGGCTTCCTTTGGGCTGCTGGTCGTCTTAGAAGTCATCTTTGATCACCTTGACTGGTTTCCTAGCGTACTTTGGCATGAGCGCCAACCGATCATCGATCTGATTGATCTTTTTACTTATTCCCGACTCATCAAGATCGAAGAGTTTAAGGCCAACAATAAAAGCGACTTCAAACACCAAGCCCACCTCTACCGTCAAGTCGCCATTCTCAATCTTCTGTAGAGTGGTGCGTGATATGGCTGCACGATCAGCCAGATTCTGGGCGGTGATTTTCTTGTCAAGACGTGCTTGTCTGATCAGTCGGCCCATTAGTTGCATTGCATGCATGCCGTATGAAGAATAAAGCCTTTTAGCTTGAGGATTTGCCACTACACACACCATAAATGATTGCTAAAATGGCCATATTATTCTTATATGATCATTATAGCAATCAAATTATCAATATCGCCCACGCCGCAAACAGGGGGTGTCAATTGAATCTTCTAAAAGATCCAGTCACCACACCCCATATCTCGAACCGCATGCCTTCCTTGATCTCGATCGACCTATATTCAGGATTGGCTGGCAGCAGCACCGGCTTGCACCCAAAGATCATGGTTGTGCCGCCTTCCTCGGCTTCCGTGCGTATCAGTTGGGCGCCTCTCGCATGAAAGGTAAAAATGCTTCTAATTGACAGAATTTTTATTGTGCCTTTAAGCAAAATCAGATGCTTTTTTGATCGTTTAACAGCATATCTACCCAGAAATCCGATCTGCTTATATTAAACTTTAGCAAAAAAGTGTGTTTGTTTTTCCTATACGCCGACGAATGTGATAAATCACACATTTTTATAATCGAACAGAACCTATCATATATCCGTTTTTTGGAGAAATGAATTTTTCCAAAACACGGGCTTGCTTTATTCAGTCATAATCAGCTTGGCTCTGTTCAGCCTGTAAGTTGTCATAGCTGATTCAATAATTAGCACTTTTTTTTAAAAAGAAAAGGAGAATAAAATGTTACATGGCAATGTTTACCGTTCAGATAGTACGCCACCCACCTCCAGATTTTACGAGCAAGGAAAATTTGGACGCATGTTCCCCAATCTGCCGCCTTTTTCATTAGCTTCACCGAGTTTACGTGAAGCACTGATGAAAATAGGCGAACGTAATGGCATCATGGATGCGCAAGATGATGTGGATAGAGATCCATTAGAACTCATTCTTAATCCTGCACTGCGGGTTAATAACCCTGACAATCCCGATATGACTGCTGGAATGACTTTCTTGGGGCAATTTCTTGATCATGACATGACCCTCGATATCACTTCCAGTCTAGAACAACAAGTCGATCCAGAAATGATTCAGAATTTCAGGGTACCGACGTTTGCATTGGATAGTATCTACGGTACTGGTCCATCTGGCTCACCTTATTTATTTGATCAATCGGTCGATCATGGAATGACTACATTGTTGCTTGAACCCATCACTGGTTCGGAAAGCAAAAGCCGTGATGGGTCTTTGAAATATGATCTACCGCGAAATAGTCAGAACACACCGCTGATTGGTGATCCTCGCAATGACGAAAATTTAGTTTTGTCCCAGATGCAAGTTGCGTTTATCAAATTTCACAATAACTGGGTAACCAAACTTAAAGCAGAGGGGCTAACCAATCCGGTTGAAATTTTTCTGGAAGCACAGCGCCTGACACGATGGCATTATCAATGGATCATTTTGCATGAATTCTTGCCCAAAACAGTTGGCCAGTCTCTGGTAGACGATATTCTGCAAAATGGCCGTAAATTTTACCACTGGAACAATGCCCCTTTTATTCCAGTCGAGTTTTCCGTCGCAGCATATCGTTTTGGACATTCACAAGTCCGACCCAGTTATCGAGTCAATTTTGGTACGAACGACTCCAATCAAATTTTTGCATTGTTTTTCAATGATAACTTAACAAACCCAGTTACCATCGATATGCGCGGTGGTTCTAGAGCACCAGAACGGTTCATCGATTGGCAAACGTTTTTTGATTTCGGTGACGGAAGAGTTCGCAATAACAAGCGTATTGATACAAAAATCTCAACGGTTATGTTTGATCTTCCTGGAATGCCGGAAAATCAGCCCCAATCGCTTGCCCAACTTAATCTGCTGCGCCATCTAACATTTAAAGTCCCGTCTGGTCAACGTGTCGCTGCTGCTATGGGTATTCCTGCGTTACTTGAGAGTGATCTCGCTGATCTTAAGCCATTTAATCTTCATAATCGTACACCACTATGGTTCTATGTATTACGCGAAGCAGATGTCAAAGCGGATGCGAAACGACTGGGGCCAGTAGGTGGTCGTATCGTGGGCGAAGTTATGATCGGGCTTTTACAAGGCGACAATACCTCTTATTTCACTCAAGACCCTGATTGGACACCTAATTTAGGCTCAAACGGTAATTTCACGATGGTGGATTTACTTAAATTTGCAGAGGTTGTAACCACACTTTAATAGGTCGTTGAAAAACGTTTTCGAAGAAGTCAATGCAAGGCAAAAACAGATGAAAAGCGCAGTTTAAATCTAATAAATGAGCATTTTTTGTCTGTTTTTAACACTGCAGCAGCAACGTAGATAGTTTTACAACAACCTTGATAAAGCACCCCGCCGCAAGCAACGGGGAATTAAGCCCGTAGAGATTAAGCATTCAAGAACTTAAGTTGGATTGATAATTCAACCGGTACAATCAGGCTTTTCTGGTCAATTTTCGACCGGCATCAACAGGAATAGGTAGCGTTCCTAACAAATGCGCTATATCTTTCTCATTGAAGGATGCAATAAATTATATCCCTGTGTAGAAAATCTATTTTTTATTGGCACCTATTCTTATTTTTCGGCTAGCAGGCTTACGTCTGCTAACAAGTTTTTTTCATGAATACTGCAAGTCTTTGCCCCACGCCTCTAGTTCATTCAATATCCGTCCAGCATTCTCATCCGCTTTAAGCGTTTCACGCAATAACGCAATCTGCGCCGCAAATTCGGCAAAAGTAATGCTCCCGCCGCCATCGCCTTGTATCAGGCGTTGCAGACGCATTTGTTCCCAATGCTCCATTTCTGCTGGCGCCAATGTTTCCGGCCAGTTGCGGGCGCGATAGCGGAACAGCAGTTCAGGAAGCCGCTGATCATGAAAATCAAACTGCATTTTTGCCAGTTGTTTCGGTGAAGCGCGCCGTATCTGCGCCAACGATGCAGCATCCGCATTGTCCAGAAAACCGTCATACAGTGCCACATCGACATCGCCTGAAGGTTCGAACGCACGGCTGGTGTACGCAGTGGCCACACGCTGAAAAAAATCCGGTTGTGCGCACAGTTTCTGCCAATGCCGGTGACATGCATCCAAATCGAGCGCGATGCGCTCAGCGGCCTCATTATCCAGCGTATTCCTGGGCGCCAGCGCCGGGCATTTGTTAATCTTTACCGATTTGACCGGCAGGCGTTCCATACCTTCGGGCAATTCGTCGTTGCGGGTGAACAGCAATTGACTCAGCTCATCAGCATCCAGCGGCAGAAACAGCTCCGGATCTTGGCGCAAGTCATAAACCAGCACGCTGTTGTTGTTCCCCGGTTCGGTGATCAATGGCATTACCAGCGACGTGCAGCCGGTTTGGGCCGGGTACATGCGCGTTGTGTGCAAGACCGGATTGTGGGTAGCTAAATCAAGCTGAGCTGCGGCCTTGCGTTTATCGCGCAGTTGAAAAAGCCAATCGTAGAGGCGCGGTTGTTGCGTGCGTAGCAATCGCGCCAAAGCAATGGTGGCACGCACATCGGACAAGGCATCATGCGCGGATTCATGCAGAATACCGTTGGCCGCCATCAGATCCCCCAGACGGAAACTGGGTTGTCCTTCTTCGTGTTGCGGCCAAGCAATGCCACCTGGACGCAAGGCGTAAGTCATACGCACCAGATCAATGATGTCCCAACGCGAATTACCTTGCTGCCATTCGCGTGCATACGGGTCGTAGAAATTGCGATACAGCGTAAAACGTGTGACTTCATCGTCGAAACGCAGCGAGTTGTAGCCGACACCGCAGGTATTTGGCTGCGCAAACTCGCCATGAATGCGCGCAATAAATTCCGGTTCAGGTAAGCCTTTCTCATCGGCTAGCTGCGGTGTAATTCCGGTGAGCAAACAGGCTTCCGGATGCGGCAGGAAATCGCGAGCCGGTTTACAATAAATAACCAGCGGCTCGCCAATTTCGTTCAGCGCTTCATCGGTGCGCACCCCGGCAAATTGCGCAGGGCGGTCTCGCCGCGGATCGGCGCCAAAGGTTTCATAATCATGCCAGTACAGTGTGAGTGCCATTGTTGTTTACAGATTTGGAAGTGCCGGTTAAAAACTTGCTTTGCAACTGACTCGTTGCGCAATTATAGTGGTATCTTACGCAAAATTTTTTAAATCAAATAAGAAGGATAAAACAGTATGGCACGTAAACTCATTAGCTCGGGCTCCACATTTGAACATGAAATCGGTTATTCGCGCGCAGTGGTTGAGGGTGATTGGATTCTGGTCTCCGGCACGACAGGCTTTGATTACAGCAAAATGACGATTTCGGATGATTTATTGGAACAAGCGGAGCAGTGTTTTAAAAACATCGAGGCTGCGCTACAGCAAGCCGGCGCAAGCATGAAAGATGTGGTGCGCGTCACGTATGTGTTCCCTAAAGCTGAGGATTTTGAGAAATGCTGGCCGGTTATGCGCAAGTATCTGGGAGAGGTTCGGCCATCGGCCATGATGCTGGCCGCGGGATTATCCGATCCACGCATGAAAATTGAAATTCAGGTGACGGCTTATCGCAGTACCGAAACTTAAACTGACGGGATAGATAATTCTTTTGATTAAAACGAGGAAAAACCTTGCTGTACTTCAAGGCTTAGGCAAATAAGAAAGGAGCTCACTTTCTCATTAAAATAACTACAATATACTGAGAAAATCTGTGCCATTCGGGCAGTTTCACAATATTTCCCTACTCTGCTCTTCGTCGTATTCTGGAATTATACACTCTGGTGGATAGGCTTAAATCCGCTTTAACTAAACAAGAATTTTGCGAAGAACACTTTGTGCAATTGCCAGAAACATCCCAGGAGGGGGGTTAACAGGCCGTTGAAAAACTATCTGCGTTGCCGCTGCGGTGT